>NZ_JAVRBY020000002.1:252269-364695 GCF_034531035.1 Nostoc sp. DedQUE02
ATTTCTATTTTCCCTAATTATTCTATTATATTTGCGTTTTCGTTCTTTTACCGCAGGCATCGCTCTTTGATGCCATTTTCTCAGATTAGCTGTGCGATCGCTTAATTAGAAAAACTCATTGCTAGTAAAGCAATCTCTAAGTCTTGTGAGCTTTATTCGCTCTGACAAATAAATCTTTTTGTTTTGCCCATAGACGCAAAGAAGACTGCAAAACAACTACTTTTAGTCGAATAATAATGTAGAAAAAGTTTGCAAAAAGTTGCATTGCAGGATTGGTTAAAAGTAAAAACGCAATTCCAAAGTTTCACTTAGCTGGTTCTGGTGGTAAACCAAGCTTGCCACGAAAATCCTTATTGTATATCGCCATATCCCAATTGCTAGCAGATTTAACTTGCTCAGGAGTAAAGTTTTTGGCGTAACTGAGGTTGGCACTGCTGAGGTCGGCACTGCTGAGGTCGGCACTGCTGAGGTCGGCACTGCTGAGGTTGGCATTGCTGAGGAAGGCATAAATGAGTTTGACACCGCTGAGGTCGGCACTGTTGAGGTCGGCACTGTTGAGGTTGGTGAAGCTGAGGTTAGCACCGCTGAGGTTGGCATACCTAAAGTTGGCACTGCTGAGGTTGGCATTGCCGAGTAAGGCACCACTGAGGTCGGCACCGCTGAGGTCGGCACTGCTAAGGTTGGCATAGCTGAGGATGAGACCGCTGAGATCGGCACTGTTGAAGTGGGCACCGCTGAGGTTGGCATACCTAAAGTTGGCATACATAAGGTTGGCCGGGCTAGGGTTGGGGATGAGACCGCTGACGGTGCCAGTGCTGAACATAGCATCGCTGAGGTTGGCGTAGCTGAGGTCGGCATGGCTGAAGTTGACATTGAGGAGGTTGAGACCGCTGAGGTCGGCATAGCTGAGGTCGGCATAGCTGAGGTTGGCAGTTACGATGATGGCATTGCTGAGGTCGGCACCGATGAGGATGGCACCCCTGAGGTTGGCATTGCCGAGGAAGGCACCGCTGAGGTCGGCATTGCTGAAATCTTTATTAGTTAGATCCTCACCAGCTTGGACTAGTTTTTCAAGTGCTTGAATTCTTGCCTGGCTATACTCCTTTCCTCTAGCAGCATCAACAGTTTGCCAAAGTAGATTTATCTTAATCTGTTTTATAACTCCTGGAGTCACATATATAAGGAAAATTAATGGAAGAATTAAGGAAAAACCAATAAACTGCAAGCTATTATTCCGCTTTTGTCTGCTACTTGCTTGAATAAACTCTTCAGCCTGGTTGGATAATCTTAAACTTTCAGCTTGTTCTTTTTGAAAAACCTTTGCATCTGTCAAACGTTTCCCCTGAAACAGGTAATCTTTCACCTTCCCTCTATCCCGCCATTCAATAGCTGCCGCTTCAATTTTCCGCTTTTGTCGCAGTATGTCCCGACTTTCTTCAATCCATTTGCGTAATAGCAACCAGTGGCGAATCAGTGCTTCATGCGCCACATCTACCACAGCAATTTGATTAGATAAGGTACTGGTGACAACTAGCTTCTCATCAGCTAACCGTTGAATTATTCTATTAATCACAAATTCTGGATGCTGTGAAGTAACTAAATCTCGTTGCAAAACTTGTCTGCGGGTATCTTCTGTTCCTTCTCCCAACTGCGTCAATTCTAAAAAAATCCGCTTTGTTGCTTGCTGTTCTTCTGGTGATAATGACTCATAAACTTCTGTAGCACGTGTTTGCAGGGTTCCCCTAACCCCACCTAGTTTGCTATATGTAGTCAGAGTTAATCGTTCTTCAGTTCTTTGCTGCCATAGTTCTGTCAGCGTGTACTGCAACAACGGTAAACTCCCCGGTGAATTTTCTACATCTGCAATCATTTGAGAAACTAATTCCGGTTCTACTACTAAGTTCACCTGTTGGGCAGGTTTGATAATTGCTGTTTCTAATTCCTCCCGAATCATCGGTGTTACTGTTACTAAATGCTCTTGAATTTTCTTAGCTAGTCCGCCATAATCTTGTTCCAAACATTTGCCCAAAAAATCAGCCCGCATTGTGATTATTAGGCAGAGTTTATTATCATCACGTTGCAAAGCACCTAGCACACATTCAAAAAACTGCTGTCGTTTTGTAATGTCTTGACATTGAGTAAAAGCTTCCTCAAACTGGTCTATTACTAGCACTATGCGCTGAGTTTGTGCAGCAGTAATCAACTGTCCTAAACCGACTGCACCTTTGGCAATTAATTCTTCTGCTTTTGCTAATTGTGATGCGCGTTCAATATCTGATAATTCTGATTCTACAAATGCCAGTGCTAAATTTTGTAAGGGATTAATCCCTGGTCGAAATATTTTCAACTGCCAAGTATCGCTACCTGATAACCTGCGTCCTAATTTTAATTGATAAAGTAAACCTGCTCTGACAACACTAGATTTACCACTTCCTGATGCTCCCAACACAGCTAGGAAATTACCCGATCGCACTTTTTCTAATAATTCGTCTGTTAACGCTGTTCTGCCATAAAATAAGTTGGCATCGGCTTCTGTGCAATCAAAATAAGACAACCCTTTGTAAGGACAAATAGCTGATATCTTTACTGTGGAGTTAACAACAGAGAAATTCCATTTGCGGGTGAAATTAATTGCTTCACCAGAGTTAGCAAAAATGGGACGCTGGGGGAAGGGGTGATGTTCTTGATTGAGCAAGTCTACTAAGGTGTAGTTACTTACCCAACGGTCTTGTTTTGGTTCCAAACCTTTTAGCAGTGCGGCGGTGAGAACGCTGTGTTGGCTATTAATCTCTTCAAAAGCGACTTCAAAATCACGAGAAGCCGCAATAAAACATCTGTCTCTGCCTTTACCGCGATCGCCTGGATCTGCCTCTGCAAAATTTAGCACTTCTCCGCTATAGCAGCAATCCAAAATCACAATTTGTTGTCTGACTTCACTTTCTTGCAACAGTCGTCGCAGCCATTGTAGAGATAGTCCCCAGTTACCCGCATCGGGGTTGACTTCACTCGTCGCTAAAAAGCCTTCCTGAATCCCTAGATTTTTCCGTAATCCATGACCAGAAAAATACAGCAGTGCTGTGTCTGGCGGCTTCCCATCTGGCTTAAACAATTGGACGATCGCTCTTTCTAACTGAGTTAAACTAACTTTAGTTTGCTTACCAATGCGAATCGTCTGGTTTTCCTTGTCTTTGACTGCTGGTAGCCGCGTTACTTGAAATTCCCCATATTGTTGTAAGATTTGAGCGATCGCTTCACCATCGGCAGCAGGCGCATTAAGACTCTTTAAGCGGTCATACGTATTAATTCCCACCACCAAAGCGTCTCGACTCATCCTGCAAAGCCCTATGATAGTTGTGCCGAATTATTTCCAGCTTCTACAAGAAATTTACCGCATTTTCCGTAAAATTTTGTAGATAAGCACTACTGGACTACCCTAGACGCAATTCTTTTAGGCGAGATTTATCCCATGACTCAACTCACACCCATTCATTTAGAAGATGGCACGATTATTTACATTGAAGCCACAAATAACATAGATGCTCCACCAGTCATTACCGAAGTTTCTCCAGAGGGAGAAGAAGAAGCACTAATTGATAAGGGATGGGATGCTGATGCTGCACAAAAGCAAATAGTCCAAAATTTCCAAGCAATTGAAGGTACAATTCGGGCTTACACTGTTTATTCACTGAATGCTTTTAAGAAAATCCCTGTTGCTAATATTGATAAAGTTACTCTTGAATTTGGCATCAAAGTTGGCGGTGAAGCAGGTATACCTTACATAACTAAAGGCACGGCTGAAAGTAATCTGAAGGTAACGGTAGAGTGTTCATTTCCTGACCAACCGGAAAAACAAACTCAGCAATCATGAGTCAAAGTATTGGCGCTGCTAAAATTTCGATTATTATTCCGGCTATTAATGAAGCGGGGAATATTCAAAAAGCCATTGCTACTACTCAAGCCAGTACAAATATAGAAGTGATTATAGTCGATGGTGGCTCTAGTGATGATACTGTAACGATCGCTCAGTCTTTAAATGTCAAAGTTATTTCATCATCTCCCGGTCGTGCTGTACAAATGAACGCGGGTGCTTTAGCGGCTAGCGGTGAGATTCTGCTGTTTCTCCATGCGGATACCCGTTTGCCAATGGGGTTTGATGAGATGATTCGCACAGCGCTACAACAACCTGGGATTGTAGCTGGTGCTTTTAAGTTGCGGATTGATGCGTCACTTTTCAGTTTACGATGGGTGGAGTGGGGAGTAAATGTGCGATCGCATTTTTATCAAATGCCCTATGGCGACCAAGCAATTTTTTTAACCAAGGAAGTATTTCAAAAAATAGGCAGTTTTCCCGAATTGCCCATCATGGAAGACTTTGAACTCATGCGTCGTCTAAAACGCATCGGACGCGTTGTAATTATTCCCACACCAGTTGTCACCTCAGCCCGTAGATGGTTGCAAAAGGGAGTATTCAAAACTACGCTACTTAATCAGATAGTAATTATTGCTTATTTACTCGGCGTTTCACCTGAGCGAATTTGTAGCTGGTATCGCCGAGAAAAATTTAAGAGGCTTTAAGCTGTTTATCATCTAAGTAGTATATCTTAGGGGCATTGGATTTGAGGTGTAAATTTTAAATTTGAGCTTCAGAAGGTCAACATTGAGCTTCAGAAGGTCAACATTGAGCCTCAGAAGGTCAACGTCGAGCCTCAGAAGGTCAACATTGAGCCTCAAAAGGTCAACATTGAGCCTCAGAAGGTCAACATTGAGCCTCAGAAGGTCAACGTCGAGCCTCAGAAGGTCAAAGTCGAGCTTCAGAAGGTCAACATTGAGCCTCAAAAGGTCAACGTCGAGCCTCTGAGGGTGAAACTTATAAAAATGAACAAGCGTTTATTAAATTCCAAACTCAAACTGCTACTCCTAAGTTGCCTCATTGTCACTCTAATAATTGCCGCTAAACAGTTCAACTTTCAGGGACTTTTACAGACTTTAATCCTTTGGGTTCACAGCCTTGGTGCTTTTGGGCCTATCGCCTACATACTTATTTACAACTTAGCAACATTACTATTTATACCGGGTTCCCTCTTAACCCTCAAAGGTGGTTGTCTGTTTGGTGTATTTTGGGGATCTATATATGTGCTAATTGCTGCAACACTCGGAGCAACCTTGGCTTTTCTAGTTGGACGCTACCTGTCGCGAGATTGGGTTTCTCGACAAATGGACAAACATCCTAAATTTAAAGCGATTGATTTAGCAGTTGCTAAAGAAGGATGGAAAATTGTTTTGCTAACTCGTCTTTCACCTATATTTCCCTTCAATTTATTAAATTATGCTTTTGGGATAACACAGGTTTCTCTCAAAGACTATATATTAGGTTCCTTCGGCATTATTCCCGGTACCGTGATGTACGTTTATATTGGTTCTTTAGCTGGTAATCTTGCCACGATTAACACCTCTCATCAACCAATTACTCCAGAAACTCAAGTCTGGCAATGGGTAATGCGAGTAGTTGGGTTGATTGCTACCGTTGCTGTAACTGTATATATCACAAAAGTTGCTCAGAAAGCATTAGCTCAAAGTGTGGCAGTAGAAGAAATCACAACCCATGAAAAAACTAACAATCATTCAGATATTTAAAAGTATCAATGCCAGAAACTTCCAGAAGTTTTTTAGCCTCAGTATATTAATATTACTAATATTGGCAAGTAGTTTCTCATTAAACACAGACCCAGCTTTAGCACAAGAATCGATAAATTTAAATTCTTTCAATCCCCAAGCAATTTTACGCGAAGCCTTGCAGTGGATTGAAAGCCTGGGCGCAGTAGGAGGCATAGCTTTTATTGTCCTTTATATTATCGCTACTGTTGCTTTTTTCCCAGGTTCTATTCTCACCTTGGGAGCTGGTGTAATTTTTGGTGCAGTTTGGGGTTCTCTTTACGTGTTTATCGGTGCAACCCTTGGTGCTACTGCTGCTTTTCTCGTCGGACGTTATTTAGCAAGGAGTTGGGTTGCTGGTAAAATCGCAGATAACAAAAAATTTGCCGCCATTGACCAAGCGGTAGGTAGAGAAGGATTAAAAATTGTCCTGTTAACGCGACTGTCCCCAATATTTCCTTTCAATTTGTTGAACTATGCCTTTGGCATCACGGGAGTTTCACTTCAAGATTATTTCATCGGCTCTCTAGGGATGATTCCTGGAACCATTATGTATGTTTATATTGGTTCCCTTGCAGGTAATCTTGCCATGATTGGCACTGAGGCTCAACCTACCAACCCGAATTTACAATGGGCAATTCGCATCTTGGGTTTGATTGCTACAGTCGCCGTTACACTTTATGTAACCCGGATTGCGCGGAAAGCTTTAGAAGAAGAATTGTAGGGTAGCACCACTGTACAAATCTATGTCATATCATGTTCGCTTGATTGCTTATTAAACCCAAAGAACCCCACCCCGCCAAAGCTACGCTTTTTCTCCCCTCCCCGCAAGCGGGGAGGGGTTGGGGGTGGGGTTCTTGTAGCTCACTCAATCGAGAACCGCTATAAACAACCATAAAAAATAAAAGACTGAGCCGCCTAAATTAATCGGGATTGTTAATTTTAAAAGAGGTTTTACCAATGACCAATTCAGATTTAGAAATAGTCACAGTTCGCCCAATAGACGAGTATAACCAAAAGTTGGTGTCTTACGTCCATCCGCCAAATTGGGTTAATCCTCAACCCGCCGATATTTACGATTTGGTAGTAATTGGTGCTGGAACGGCGGGATTAGTCGTGGCGGCGGGTGCTGCGGGTCTGGATTTGGGTTTAAAGGTGGCGTTAATTGAAAAGCATCTCATGGGTGGAGATTGCTTAAATGTTGGTTGCGTACCATCTAAAACTATTATTCGCTCTGCCCGCGTCGTTGGCGAAATCTGGGATGCTAAAGACTTGGGAGTTAATATTTCCCAACATAATATTGATGTTGATTTTCCCAAAGTTATGGCCAGGATGCGGAAGATAAGAGCTGATATTAGCCCTAACGACTCGGCGGAACGGTTTCAAAAGTTGGGTGTCGATGTCTTTTTGGGTAGCGGTCGATTTGCGAGTAAAAATACCGTGGAAGTTGGCGATAAAACCCTCAAGTTTAAAAAAGCTGTAATTGCAACTGGCGCAAGACCAGCACAACTGTCGATTCCAGGAATTGAACAGGCGGGTTATCTAACCAATGAGACAGTTTTTTCCTTAATTCAACGACCGGAACGTTTGGCGGTAATTGGTGGCGGGCCCATTGGTTGCGAATTAGCGCAAGCTTTCCGGCGTTTGGGTTGTGAGGTAGTGCTTTTCCATAGCGGTTCTCATCTCCTAAATAAAGAAGACCCTGAAGCCGCTAAAATTCTCCAAAAGGTTTTGATTAACGAAGGAATTCGCGTAGTACTCGATTCCAAGCTGGAAGAAGTGGTAACTGTGACTGAGGGGAAACGGCTTTACTTTTCCTCTAACGGTCATCGAGATTCGGTGACAGTCGATGAAATCTTAGTCGGCGCGGGGCGATCGCCAAATGTGGAAAATCTAAATTTAGAAGCTGTAGGTGTAGAATATGACAAGCACCAAGGTGTGAAGGTAAATGATTACCTGCAAACGACCAATCCCAAAATTTATGCAGCTGGCGATATCTGCATGAACTGGAAGTTTACCCATGCTGCTGATGCAGCAGCGCGGATTGTAATTAAAAATACCCTGTTTTCTCCCTTTGGCTTGGGACGCTCGAAACTCAGTAGTTTGGTGATGCCTTGGGTAACTTATACTGACCCAGAAGTTGCCCACGTCGGGTTGTACGAACACGAGGCGGAGAAATTGGGTATTGAGGTGACAACGATTGAGATTCCTTTTAGTAGTGTAGACCGAGCGATCGCCGATGGTGAAGAGTTAGGATTTCTCAAAATCCACCATAAAAAGGGGTCTGATGAAATTATCGGTGCAACTATTGTCGCCAGTCACGCGGGTGAGATGATTTCGGAAGTGACTACGGCAATGGTGAATAAGATTGGTTTGAGCAAGTTAAGCAGTGTTATTCATCCTTATCCCACTCAAGCTGAAGCGATTAAAAAAGCGGCTGATGCTTATCGTCGAACACTTTTGACATCAAATACCAAAAAATTGTTAGGATTTCTGACAAAGTTATCTTAAGCAAAATCAGTGAACAGTTATTCGACTGTTCACTGATAATTGATACAACAATTTTCAAGTCATCTCTACACAGGTCGGAAGCGCTTAACTTTGCCATTAACAAAGTCTACGTAGTACAGATTACCATCCTTTCCAGTGCTAATTTGTGTAGGCACTCCTAAATCAGGTGTGTCATCTTGGGAGGCAAACCGCTTAACTGAGGCAACTTTGCCCTGACTATCAAAGGTCAAAGCATCGATAGTTGCTTGGCTGAAATCAGCAATGAATAAAGATCCTTGATAAGCTGAGGGGAAAGTACTACTTGCGTAGTCACCCACAAGGATCGAATTGGAACCATTATGCTTGTAAGTGTAAATGGGTGCTGTAACAGTTTGGCCACTATTATAGAAGTCTTTTGCTGCATCTAGTCCAGAATAGCTTGATTGTTTCAGGCTGACGATATTGCCATTCGCATCAAGTCCACCTTCATAGAACGGCCAGCCAAAGTTGGCTCCTGGTTTTCCGATATTAACCTCTTCGTAAGCAACTAGGCCAACATCACCAATTATAGGGGTATTGGTCTTTTTATCAATTGTGAAACGGAAGGGGTTACGCAAACCTAAGTCATAAACTTTAGAAATATTGCTATCGGCGTCACCGTTGTAGAAAGGATTACTTGATAAGCCTTTACCAGTAATCGCATCAATCCTCAGAATTTTGCCGGATAGATTATTCTTATCCTGGACGCGAATCGCTCGAGGGTCTATTCCATTGTAGGAAGTACCATCTCCTAAGCTAACAAACAGAGAACCATCAGTACCAAAGTGTACAGAACCAACTGAGTGAGATTCACTATCATTAGCTATAAAATTCTGAACATTTTGGACTTTATCGAGATTATTGAGATAATCTTGCAAGCTGGTAAACGGCTTACCAGTATCTTTGTTGAGAATTCCTGATGGTGCATAGCCAAGTGAGACATTTGTGCTATTTCCATCTGGCTTGTTGATATTCGCCCAAGTGCCATTTGTGCCTAATAGAACAACTTCGCTGCCAGCAATAGCAGTAGTGTAATTGGTGTTGGGATCAGCTGTAAAGCGACTTAGCCTTGCAGTCCGATTCCCAATTTGGTCAGGATTGTCCAATGTGCTATTGGGATTGTTCTTAGGGTTGTTTGGATTGGTTTCTGGTGGATCGTAGGTATACAACAGATAAACATAGTTGTTGCCGTTTGGAGTTTTGCCAAAATCTGGATGTATGGCAATGCCCAACAGACCGCGATCGCGCACATCATTTACCTGTCCAGAAATGTTGATAAATGGTGTTGATAATAAAGTGCCGTTTTTCACGACTCGCACTGTCCCATCTTTCTGGGCAACGAACAGGCTATTACCATCAGGTGTCCATTCAAAAGCTGTGGGTTCATCCAAACCAGAAGCTACTGTATCTAAAGCAAAGTTACCAGAGTCATTATCAATAATACTGATAGTTGCCAGTTGATTAGTTAGCTGCACCCCAACTGCATTACTAAACTTCAAAGTAAATGCTTCATTTGGCTCCCCAACGTTGTCATTAATAATGGGGATAACAATGCTTTTGCTAGCTTGTCCGGCTGTAAAAGACAAAGTTCCAGATACACCCTGGTAGTCAGATCCCGCTTTAGCAGTCCCATCCTGGGTTATGTAGTCTAGACTAGCAGCCCCCGAAGTGTTACCGCGTGTAACTGTTACCGTAGCAGTACCATCACCCTCATTAACTACTGGCTGACTAAAGTCGAGGTTAGAGCGATCGTTATCTTGAATTGTAATTCCAACAGTTCTTTGAAGTCCTAATGTTGCCCCCAATGCCTGATCGATCACAAAACTAAAGGTTTCATCTGCTTCTGCTAAGGAATCGTCATTGATCGGAATGGATACCTGTTTGCTGCTTTCTCCCGCCGCAAAAATAACAGTTCCAGCACTTTCTACGCCTTCACTTCCGTAGTCAACTCCTGCTGTAGCAGTACCATGTATGGTTGCATACTTAATTGACGAAGTACTACTTAAATCACCTGTTCTAAGTATAGTTACGTTAACATTACCACTACCTTCGTTCACAGTCGTGGCAGATGATCCTAAAGTGATAGTGGTTGGAATATCTGGTGAATACAGTTGAGACTGAGGAATAATTTCCTTAGTTTGAGAGGAACTTGACCAAGAGAGTTTGGAAACGGCAGAGTAATTATTGTCGTAGTACTCAAGTTTAATATCATACTTCTGACCTGCAACCAGTGCGATCGAGCCACTGTATTCTGTGGCCGACTGATCGACAAACTGATTGATGATTTGTTGACCATTAACCCACAGTCGGACACCATCATCACTAGTGGTGTAGAAATTGTAAGTCTCGCTATACTTGGCTTGTACCTGACCTGTCCAACGCACTGAGAAGGTATCTGCACCAATGGACGGATCTGGAGAACCACCACCCCAATCAAAGTTAACCGTCGCATCTGTGCGGGTTTGCTTCAGGTTGGTAAAGTCTTTGTTGTCGTAGTACTCTCCTTTGAGTCCATTGCCGTTACCTATAGTAGTGGTGGTATTGCTACTATAAAGTTGAGACTGAGGAATGATTTCTTTGGTCTGAGAAGAACTTGACCAAGCCAGTTGAGAAACCGCAGAGTAATTATTGTCGTAGTACTCAAGTTTAATATCGTACTTTTGACCTGCAACCAGTGCAATTGAGCCACTGTATTCTGTGGCCGACTGATTGACAAACTGATTGATGATTTGTTGACCATTAACCCACAGTCGTACACCATCATCACTAGTGGTGTAGAAATTGTAAGTCTCACTGTACTCGGCTTGTACCTGACCTGTCCAACGCGCTGAGAAGGTATCTTTATCGATAGACGGATCTGGAGAACCACCGCCCCAATTAAAGTTCACCGTCGCATCTGTACGAGTTTTTTTCAGGTTGGTAAAGTCGATGTTGTCGTAGTACTCTCCTTTGAGTCCATTGCCGTTACCTATAACAGGTGTTGTGTTGACATTACTATAAAGTTGAGACTGAGGAATAATTTCCTTGGTCTGAGAAGCGCTTGACCAAGAGAGTTTGGAAACGGCAGAGTAAGCATTTTCGTAGTACTCAAGTTTAATATCGTACTTTTGACCTGCAACCAGAGCAATTGAGCCACTGGATTCTGTGGCCGACTGATTGACAAACTGATTGATAATTTGTTGACCATTAACCCACAGTCGTACACCATCATCAGCAGTGGTGTAGAAATTGTAAGTCTCGCTGTACTTGGCTTCTACCTGCCCTGTCCAACGCGCTGAGAAGGTATCTTTATCGATAGACGGATCTGGAGAACCACCGCCCCAATCAAAGTTAACCGTCGCATCTGTGCGAGTTTTTTTCAGGTTGGTAAAGTCGATATTGTCGTAGTACTCTCCTTTAAGTCCATTTCCCTGAGAGAGGGCACTAGCGCTAGCAAGAGTGGCAAGATTGCTTTGTGGCTTATCTAGATCATTTGGAGCAGGAGTTATTAGAGTTGTTGACAACTGTTGATTATCAGCCATTGAAATATATTCCTCACAATAGTTTTAAACTAATGCCATAATCAATGCTTTAGCATTAGTTTTATGTTTAATCTTTCAACAAAAAATGCGTAATTATCTAGCACAAAAATATTGATAAGCGAATAATTATTTGTCTATCAATATATTCATTATTACTGATACTATTTCACTCCAATTGTTTCCTATTAATTATGTCTACTCCTTTGCCAATCTCAATCCCAGTGCTGCCTATTTCTATCAGCAGTAAAATAAATTAGCATAATGACATAATCCACATTTCTATATCTTCTCTGGAAGTAAATAAAATGTGTATTACGTAAAATACTATAAATTACTTTAAGGGCGGATTAATGTTTATGTATCTTTGTTTAATGTCTACAAATTTATAAATTTTTGATGCATATAAATTCAGTTTGGTGAATTTAATCAAAAATTATAAATCACTATTTTTTACAGCTTCTAATCTCACTGATGTGCAGGTGCATAAAGTTGAGATGAAGCAACGCCTAATTGAGGCAAATAAATCTTTAAGTAATCGATTGTATAATTTTACATTTACTACTTAAATATAGCGGTGGGGTTAATCAATTACACATTTGACAATAGATCGGGGTGTTATGTCTATCTTTTCTGTGTAACTTTGTTTAAACATTCACATTGATATATCCATTTTTAAAGGAATATCAAAGTTTTGATGAGCTTTAAATAAAAATTGCCAACATACTGGATGATCTCATGTTTTTTATCCGCATAGTTCTTAAGTAGATGAAAATTGGATAAAGAAAATTTTAATATTTAAAGATTTGAAAAAGTTTAATTTATCTATGCTTTAATCTTGACTGTCAATTTATATTTTTGTTACAAAAGCTAACAGAAATTATAGTATTAACCTTACAGTCAGTAGAGTGAAAAGTTTTGAAAAAGCCTTACTAGTCATGGATTTAAGGTAAAAAAGACAATCTGCTGGAATTTACCGATCGCTCAGACTTTTCGAGTAACCCTGTTGTCGGTGGACTAGCGATCGCATTGGTACGCTACACCAAGCAAAGGCTCTGCGATCGCCCAACGCAAATACTTATCAGTACAGGAAACCCTTATTATTCCATTCAGTTACAAAACTTTTTAATTTACTCCAAGTCGGAAAAATGACAAGTTTGATGTTGCACATTCCCACTTTCTCCTAGACTAAGGGCAGCAACCTTGTTCAAACTGGCTGAGGAAAGTAGACTTTGACTGAGACAAACAATTTAAACTCTACCATCCAGAATGTCTCACGCAGGGAATTGCGAGATTTAGTGCGGACTCAGCTGCAAATACTCCTAGAAGCGGGAGACTTGCAGGGAGCAAAAGCTATTCTCGTACCTGTGCAGCCTGCGGATATTGCCGAGGCGATTGAGGGTTTGCCAGAAGCGATGCACGCTTTGGCTTTTCGCTTGCTTTCTAAGGATGAGGCGATCGAGGTTTATGAATATCTCGACTACAGTGTTCAAGAGCGGTTAATCGAGGAACTTAAAAGTCAGGAAGTCTGCGATATTGTCGATCAAATGTCGCCGGATGACCGAGCTAGGTTATTTGATGAATTGCCGGCAAAAGTCGTCAATCGCCTGCTAGAACAACTGAGTCCAACAGAACGCCAAGCTACAGCCCAACTCTTGGGTTATGAAGCTGATACGGCTGGGCGAATCATGACGCTAGAGTTAATCTCGCTGAAAGAAAACTTTACTGTATCTGAAGCACTAGAGCGAATTCGCAACTTAGCTAATGCCAGTGAGATGATTTATTATCTTTATGTCATGGATGCGGAAAGGCGCTTAACGGGGATTGTATCGTTACGGGAGTTGGTGACTTCTCAGCCTGAGCAAATTATTGGCGAAATTATGACCCGTGATGTGGTGTATGTCCACACTGATACAGACCAAGAAGAAGTTGCCAGATTAATCCAAAGATATGACTTTTTGGCTGTGCCTGTGGTAGATCGAGAACAGCGTCTAGTAGGTATTGTCACCGTGGATGATGTGATTGATATTCTGCAACAGGAAACCACCGAGGATATTTATGCCTTGGGTGGTGGCGTGCAGTCAGGTGGCGACAATTATTTTCAGATGAATTTACTAGAAATTGCTCGAAAGCGGGTTGTATGGTTGTTGGTTTTACTTGTAACCAATACCGTCACAGGAACAATTATTAAGTCGCAAGAAGATATTTTGACAAAAGTGGTGACACTGACGGCGTTTATCCCCTTGTTGACTGGTACTGGTGGTAACGTGGGGGCCCAGTCTTCTACAGTGGTGATTCGCGGGATGAACACCGATGAAATCAGATCGCTTGGCGTAGTGCAGGTAATTGGCCGGGAAGCGATCGCAGGAGCATTATTAGGAGGAATGTTAGGTACGATCGCTACTGTCTGGGCTTATTTTCTGCAAGGACGATTAGAAGTAGCGATCGCTGTCGGCACTAGTCTGGTAGCTATTTCTCTTTTAGCTTCGATCTCCGGTTCAGCGCTGCCGTTTTTATTTCGCTATCTCCGTTTAGATCCAGCATTAATGTCAGCACCATTCATCACCACAGCAGTTGATGTCGTGGGCGTTTTGATTTACTTCAATTTAGCGCGGGTAATTTTAAAGTTATGAAAAGAGTCATTGGTCATTAGTTATTGGTAAGGGACAAAAGACAAATGACTAACTTAACTATTACAATTCTGATTCCGTATCTGGAGCAACAATTTCGCCAGTACCCAATTGCAGTATCATATCCTGGTCAGTAATCAATCCGCTAAGTTCCTTCACTTGTAAATTCATGTCTTCACAAGCTTGTCTAAGTTCTCTGGCAAATTTGTTGAGGTCTTGACCATAGCCACATTGATAAGCAGCAGTTTCAATCCCTTGCTGGGCATTTGCTCTAGCACAATCTACTAGTTCTCTGCCATTCAATGGTGTAGGAGATGCCATAGACGTAGTTATTAGTTATTAAATGTTTGCTGCTAGATAGACTATCAATATTCCCACATTTACTCATCCCTCCAATGGAAGACCATCAGGGTATAATTAGAAGTAATTATTTTTTTTCTCATTAGTCATTAGTCCTTTATTCAAAGTGAATAACCAATGACCAATGACTAATGACTGAATTTTTCACTTACCCATTGACAACATCTCCACCATTGACATGTAGTACTTGTCCAGAGACATAAGAAGCATCATCAGAAGCTAAATAGACGTAGCTAGGAGCAACTTCTTCTGGTTGTCCGGCTCGTTCCATTGGTACTTGTTTCCCAAAAGTTTCAACTTTCTCTTCAGGAAAAGTTGAGGGAATTAAAGGTGTCCAAATTGGCCCTGGCGCAACAGCATTAACGCGAATTCCTTTTGATACTAGATTTTTTGATAAGGAGCGAGTAAAAGCAACGATCGCACCTTTTGTAGAGGAATAATCTAGTAGTTGTGGACTACCTTTATAAGCTGTTACCGAGGTAGTATTAACGATAGAACTGCCTGCTTGTAGATGCTTGAGTGCAGCTTTCGTCATGAAAAACATCGAGAATATATTAGTGCGGAAAGTCCGTTCTAGTTGTTCTTCGGTGATTTCTTCGATACTTTCTTTTGGATGTTGTTCGGCGGCATTGTTGATGAGAATATCGAGTTTGCCAAACTCACCAACTGTTTGCTGTATGGCTTGCTGACAAAAAGTTTCGTTGCCAATATCACCTGCAATGGTTACTGCACGACGCCCTTGTTTTTCTACCAAATTTTTTGTTTGTTTGGCATCGTCGTGTTCATTGAGGTAAAGAATCGCTACATCTGCACCTTCTTTTGCAAAGGCGATCGCTACAGCACGACCAATACCACTATCTGCACCCGTAATCAATGCTACTTTATTTTGTAACTTACCACTACCCTTATACTGGGCATCATCTGATTTGGGTTTTGGTGTCATTTCTGATTCAACACCTGGTGCTTCTTGTTGCTGTGGCGGTTGTAATTGTTGCTCTTTTTGCTCTTTTGATTCAGCCATAGTTTTTGTCTTGGTAATTGAATATTGAATTGGGCATTGGAAATGGGGCATTGAAAAGAGGCAGAGGCTCTTACTTCTTGCCCATTCCCCATTTCAAAAATAAACCTTGGATCGAAAATTCAACCCAAGGTTTATTTTTTGCTTTGACTCTCGCTAGCCGCAATTTTAGGCATTTGTATCCTGGATATTTGCCAAACTTACTTATTGCTAGCAAATGTATGCAAATTACATGATTTATTCTCACACCTGATAACAAAAAATCTGAAGAATAATTTATATTCTGCAACTGCTTTCAAATTAGCTATTATGTTGCTGTACTTTATCACTCTGGAGAGGTAAATTAAGTTGAAATTAGCTCAACCTTAAGACTGAAAATATATTAATTAAATAGTGAGTAACAAGATACTTGACTTCTTTAAAAAGTCGAGGTGATGCGGGTTACTATATTTTGATTTTTTCTTGCCGACTTGTTTAAATTTCTGGCAAAACTATCTAAATCCTAACACCGCGACTATGCATCGTCCAAAAGGCTCCGTGGTGCGCTACATTGAGATCATTAGAGGGCAGGGGTTATGGCAACACTAGATAATATTTCCGAGTTAGAACAGGTTGAAAAGTTTCGCCACTTACAATTAACCCTGCGCGATCGCTGGAAAACAAGTGAGCTATTTGACAATAGTGAAGCGGATATTTTAATTATTCCCTCCTTGAGTCTTGACCAGGGAGAACTCCAAAAGATCGAAGGCTGCGAGCATTATGAAGAAAGATTACTATTTTCCTTAATTCGGTTGCGGAATCCCCGAACTCGACTGATTTATGTAACATCAGTACCGCTGCATCCGAGTATCATTGATTATTATCTGCAATTGTTGCCAGGAATTCCCTTTTCTCATGCTCGCAATCGCTTGCTGTTACTTTCTACTTACGATTCCTCTTTTAAGCCTCTAAGCCAAAAGATTTTAGAACGCCCCCGCTTGCTAGAGCGAATTCAAAAATCTTTGAGGCTAGACAAATCATTTATGATCTGTTACAACTCTTCGCACTGGGAAGGGGAATTGTCTTTAAAATTAGGTGTACCATTGTATGCGGCTGCACCAGATTTACAAATTTGGGGGACAAAAAGTGGCAGTCGGGAAATCTTCAAGGAAAGCGAAGTACCGCATCCAGATGGCAGCGAAAAAGTTTGGAACCATACAGATTTGACAGAAGCTACCGTTGATTTGTGGGAACGCCAACCAACATTAAAACGGGTAGTAGTAAAACTTAACGAGGGCATTTCTGGAGAGGGAAATGCATTGTTGGATCTCAGACCGATTGAGAATTTAGCACCAAACACTGGTACTCATGCCGAAAGGATAGCAGCAATTAGCGATCGCTTATCAACGATGCGCTTTCAAGCAAAACAAGAAACTTGGGATAGTTTTTTGGGAAAAATGCCTGAATTAGGGGCGATCGCTGAAGCATTTGTGGAAGGGGAAATTAAGCGATCGCCCAGCGTCCAAGGACGAATCACACCCCAAGGCGAAGTGGAAATACTTTCAACCCACGACCAAATTCTTGGAGGCCCTGACGGTCAGATTTATCTTGGTTGTCGCTTTCCAGCTGATGAAAGATATCGATTGCAATTACAGCAATTGGGACTTCAAGTTGGCAGAAAGCTAGCAGAGAAAGGCACTTTAGAGCGATTTGGTGTTGATTTTATCGCCGTTGACCAGGGTAACGGAGAGTGGGATATTCAGGCGATCGAAATTAACCTGCGTAAAGGCGGTACAACTCATCCATTCATGACCCTGAAATTATTAACGAACGGTCGCTATGACCTTTCCACGGGTTTATTTTATAGTCAACAAGGTCGTCCGAAATACTACGTTGCCACCGATAATTTGCAAAAAGAGCGCTATCAGGGATTATTACCTAATGATTTGATGGATATCATCGCTCACCACAGACTGCACTTCGACAGTGGTACAGAAACGGGTACAGTGTTTCATCTTATGGGTTGCCTTTCGCAGTTTGGCAAGGTGGGATTAACCAGCATCGGTGATTCCCCGCAACAAGCACAAGACATTTATAACAAAGTTGTGAAAGTTCTAGATGAAGAAACCCGCAGCGAAAATCATGATTTCTCGGCGTTTTCAGACTATTCCTTTCCCGTCGTTTGGGATGAACATACTTAACTATCGCTCTTTTATTACTGTGAAAAATAAAATATTTGTAGTAGTGCGGCATGCTTAAAATGTTGGGTTTCAAAAACTCACGAAAACCAAAATCCAATCATTAACAGAGTTACTCAACTAAATAAATTAAGCTTGTCGCGCTAGTAGGTTGGGTTGAACAAAGTGAAACCCAACCAAATCAAGCATTTCGGAGATGTTTAATCTTGTGGTTTAATCTCAACGACATCCGTCCATACACGGTAAATCACAAGCAACCGACAACAGGTAAGCAAACTTTGGGCTTAACCTTATTAATAGTTTGATTAACAATAGGAATATTGGCTGGCGCAGGCTCAACTGCTACAGGAGAGCCATCGGTATTTAGAAAAATAAATGAATCCCCGCCAGCAACTCCACCGCCAACGCTATTTACATCATGACGGTTGGTTCCTACATATACATCTGCACGTGGTCGAATTCTAATGCTTAGTTGTCCCCCATCTCTAATAGTGATCAGTCCAGCATGAACAGCAGCTGTACAAATTGAAGAACCAAAAGAGTACGTGCCAGTTCCTACAACCGTCCCAATGCGACCATTACGTGGGCAAACAAATTTAAAATCCTGATCTAATCGTCCACCAAGATCAAGGGAGAAACCACTAGTATTCCAGCTTATTTCTCTTAAATCCAAATTTGCCACAGGAGAGCCATCGGTATTTAGAAAAATAAATGAATCCCCACCAGCAACTCCACCGCCACCGCTATTTACATCATGACGATTGGTTGCTACATATACATTTGCACGTGGTCGAATTTTTATGGTTACTTGCCCCCCATCTGTAATAGTAATCAGTCCAGCATGAACAGCAGATGTACAAATTGAAGAATCAAGAGAGTATGTGTCAGTTCCTGTAACCTTGCCAATGCGACCATTACGTGGGCAAACAACTT
This sequence comes from Nostoc sp. DedQUE02, assembly GCF_034531035.1. Classification (NCBI taxonomy): domain Bacteria; kingdom Bacillati; phylum Cyanobacteriota; class Cyanophyceae; order Nostocales; family Nostocaceae; genus Nostoc; species Nostoc sp. DedQUE02. Next base: position 271,087 of record NZ_JAVRBY020000002.1, read on the forward strand.
TAAAAACCCGATCTATTTGTCCACTAAGGTTAAGAGAGGAAGCGCTAGTATTCCAGCTTATTTCTTTTAGAGCCAGGTTTGATTGACTATGAGAAACTCTCGGCAGCATTATAATCAGTAAAGTGTTAAGTGTAACCAAACCAGAACTAAACACTCTCTTCATTAGATATCTCGATTTTTTCATCACAGTAACTCCAAGAACTAAATTTTTCTATCTTTTGGTGGCAATTACAGAGCCAACAGCTAATATTACAATGAGTTAATGTGGATGCTTGGGGCGATTACCTTCTCTTCAAAATCGCTTTATAACAACTTCTCAATAAAATCGCTATTTATACCGTTAACCATTGCTTACGTTTTCATCTAGCTTTTTCAAATGTTCAATCCGGCAGCAACTGCACTGGCACTTTATCTTAAACTCTCACGAATGCTCAGGGGGAGACGCTGCGCGTAGCTTCCTTAACAGGAGGGGTACAAGTCGGGAAACCCGCCCAACGCACTAGCTCCCCAACCTACCCCTAGATTGATAAAAACTAATGACAACAAAGGTTTCTGATTTTTATCTCGTGAGAGTTATAGAAGAGCGCTATGCAACTTGAATGCTGATTAGTTCTGAATGCGATCGCTATTAGGTAAACCTTGCTGGTTGCTTGGCTCTTTTTGCGATTGCGATTGAGTATATATATAGGTTACTAATGCTAAAGTCAGTCCAATGGCCAAGACTACTCCCAGGATTCGCAAAAAATTGGGAGTAATTCTCGTAGTTAGCTGCTCACCTAGCTTTGGTTGGTAAATAGTGTCATCCGTTCGCACTTGTGGTCTGCCTTGATGAGACGCAGGTCGCGGTTGATACAATGTTACATCTGGTGGCACTTGTGGTCTGCCTTGATTAGATCCAGGTCGTGGTTGAAATAATGTCTTATCTGGTGGCACTTGCTGCCCACCTTGATTAGACCCAGGTCGCGGTTGAAATAACGTCTTATCTGGTGGCACTTGTGGCCTGCCTTGATTAGACCCAGGTCGCGGTTGAAATAACGTTTTATCTGGTGGCACTTGCTGCCCACCTTGATTAGACCCAGGTCGTGGTTGAAATAACGTTTTATCTGGTGGCACTTGCTGCCCACCTTGATTAGACCCAGGTCGCGGTTGATATAATGTCACGTCTGGTTTCTTGACATTCGGATTATTCACAGGACTCTGTTGATTTTGCTCAATCGGGTTAAATGGTCTGGGAACGGTTTCGTGATTTGAACCTTGATTGTATCCAGCCGCCAGGGGAGGAACGGTTTCTTCAGATTGGTTTTGCTCAATCGGGTTAAACTGTCTGGGAACGGTTTCGTGATTTGAACCCTGATTGTATGAAGATGGAGGGCGAATAATGGTGTCGTCGTTCGATTGCCTTGCAACCGTTTCGTGATTTGAACCTTGATTGTATGCAGACGGAGGGCGAATAATAGTGTCGTCGTTCGATTGTCTTGCAACCGTTTCGTGATTTGAACCTTGACTATTGGAAGGTTGCGATCGCCCAGTAATTTGTCCGGGTACACTAGATTCTGTGGCAAATTTGGCAGCAGCTTGCAAAGCCTGATTCAGTTCTTCTACCGTTGCAAATCGGTTTGCGGGGTTCTTTTGGAGACATTTCATCACCACGGCTTCCAATTGTACAGGTAAATGCTCACACCCTGGTTGCTCGCGCAGTGGTTTCGGTGGCTCATAAGCATGAGCTAATACCCAAGAAGCCTCACTAACATGACTACCCTTAATGCTGATTCCAAAAGGGTCAGCTGCACTCAGCATTTCATAAAGGATAATCCCTAAACTATAAATATCACCTCTGGCATCCAAGTTTTGATCGCTTTGGATTTGTTCAGGAGGTGCGTAACGAAAGGTACCAATAAATGTACTAGTTATATTTGTAATATTGGAATTTTCTGAAGATTCACTACGAATTTTGGCAACACCAAAATCCAAAACCTTGACCCACTCTCCCAAATCTGTAGGTATTAGAAATATATTATCTGGCTTCAGGTCGCGGTGAACTACCTGAATATGCTCAGTGGTTTTGCCGCCATCCCGTTGCAGAGTCACTCCTTGATGGGCAAGCTGTAGACCCTTGCAAACTTGCGCCATAATCTTTACCGTCCGCTCAACAGATAGCCGCTTTTCCCGCAGCAGTAATTGTCTGAGCGTTTGCCCCCGCAAATATTCCATTACATAAAATGGAAAACCTTCTGGGGTGACACCACAATCACTAATCTTAACAATGTGGTCACTTTGTAAAGCAGCACAAACTGCCACCTCACGCTCAAAACGCTTTCTCATTTCTTGTGATGCCACCAGCGTATCTTTGAGCAACTTCAGCGCTACCTGTTGACCAACACGGGTATCCGTTGCCAGGAAGACTTCTCCCATGCCACCCCCGCCTAACCGTCTGTCTAAACGGTATCGCTGGTTATCACCTACTAAGCGACCATTCCAAGAATTTGAAGAAGGTGGGGATTTCATCTGGGGGAACCCATCTTAGTTACTTTAAAGTGTTAACTTTAGTCAGAGATAATACTAGTATTACAAATGTTTTACTTGCTTGTAAGTTTAGATGAACATTAGTAATATATGCTACTAGTAATTTATCTAATTATACTCAGCTTAACATAAAACTAATGCTATCAATTTGATGAAATGTTTAAAATTTAAGACCTATAACGGCTAAAATTTGTTTTTAATGTAAAGTTAATCCAGATTCTACGAGAAATTGGGGATTGGTGATTGGACTGGGAAAATTTGGTGGGAAGATTCTCACACATCCACTACTTACGCAAAAACTGTCAAAAAGCTTAACTTCTCGACCCACTTTTTCTACGAAATTTCTTGGCAAAAGTCTGGGTAAAGGTGAAGGGGAAAAGGGTAAAGAAACTCAAAATCCTTTCCCTTTACCCTTTACCCTAAGAGTGCAAAAATATATTTTTGCAAGAGGTCTACGAAATACTATGTACAGCCTCTTGTAGAAAAGAGAAGAATTAAGCATTATTGCAGAATTTATACTTATTTCCCAATTTCTACTACAGAATATTTAAAGTTTTGCAAAATATATTCTGTCAATGTACTCTGGCGTACATGATTAATATGTGCTATTGCCATGAGGAATGAGGATGAGTAATGCGCTCTCTATAGCCGCCGTGACAGCAGTACTAAAAGTCTTGCTGGAAAATGGTTTAGTCAGCGATCCGATCGCTGCTAGTGTTGGTGATGTGATTGTAACTGCCCTACCGCCTGATCGAATTTCAGTTGAAGCTGACGAGCGTGCTCAACTCAACCTCTTTCTCTATCAAGTAACACAGAATCGCAATGTCGATTGGGTCTCTCAAGAATTTCGCAACAGGCACTTAGGTATTAATGGAAACCCGCGTTCAGTAACTCCACCATTAGCTCTTGACCTCCATTACTTGCTAACAGCTTACGGAGCCAAAGATTTTCAGGCGGAGCTTTTACTGGGCTATGCAATGCATTTATTACACAAAACACCAGCTATCACATCTGATATTATTGAAAACACTTTGATAAATGCATCTACAACCAATACCTCAAGTGCTTTTTCGCAAGCTGTAGCAAATGTCTCTGTATCCGATTTAGCTGAACAAATTGGGCAGATCAAATTGACTCCAGAGTTTTTTAACATGGAAGAAACTTCTAAGTTATGGTCTGCTTTACAAACGCACTATCGACCTTCAGCGACCTATCTCGCATCGATGATATTGATTGAAAGTAGCAATAATAACTCTGAAGGTTTATACATGATGCCCTTGTCTCAACCGAGTATAGAGCAAGTTATGGCTTCGGCAAAGACCGATCAAATGATTATTGCAGGCACAACATTAGTAATTCGTGGTAAACGGTTACGCGGTGAAATCACACGAGTTCGTTTGGGCAATACGGATACATTACTAGTACCTCAAGAAGTAAAAGAAACCCAAATCAGCCTGTTAGTCCCACCAGATTTATACGCAAGCGTGCATGGTATCCAAGTTGTACACCTGACAATGGGCAATACAGGACAAACCGATTATTTAGTTGAATCAAACGTGGCGGCTTTTGTCTTACACCCAACAATTACAGCATTCGTCGCTCAAGTGGAAAATAGCGGCGACAATTTACGCACAGCAGAAATTACCGTTAAATTCCGGCCCAAAGTTGGTAAGGCGCAGCGAGTAGTTTTGCTACTCAATCAGGTATCAAGTGATAGTCCGGTAGCTTACTCTTTCTTGGTTGCGCCACGTACCCAAGACACTGATGCGATCGCGATTCCGGTCAAAAATGTCAAGCCAGGAACTTATATTGTCCGGGTGCGGGTAGATGGCGCTCAAAGTCCACTACACAAAAATCAGTCTGGAGCTGATGATTCGCCACAGGTGAATATTTTATGAATGCTACAACGATTAATCGCAATTGGGATGAGGCAAACTACCGCTATCTATCAGCAGCCTTAGCCGTGGTGCGAGGTATTTTAGAAAATCACACGGCAAAAGAGCAAAATCAACCTCAAGAGAAAAACCAAGGGAATTTACTAGCTTTACAAGAAGCTGCTGCTGCTATGCCTGCACCATCGGCATTAGAGAGAGTATGCAAAATGTTTAGCCTCTCATCTTTTGAACGTAATTTGTTGCTCTTGTGTGCAGGTATGGAATTGAATGGAGATTTTTCCAAATTATGTACTATAATCCACAATGATTCACAACGAGCTTACCCAACCTTAAGTTTAGCTTTGGCAGCTTTACCTGATGTCCACTGGGATGCGATCGCTCCAAATGCTCCCTTACGTCATTGGCGGTTGATTCAAATTGGTGATGGTCATGCCCTGACCCTCAGTCCCCTAAGAATTGACGAACGAATTTTACATTATTTGACGGGTATCCAATATCTTGACGAACGGCTAGCTGGCATCATTGAACCATTACAAGAGGTTAGTGATTTAGTACCCTCCCACCAAAATTTAGCAGAGCGAGTAGCAGCAATTTGGTCGCAAGCTTACAAAGTCAATAGCTTGCCAATTGTCCAGTTATGTAGTAAAGAAACTGTTAGCAAACACGCCGTTGCCGCCGCAATTTGTCAACTTCATGGTTTAAATCTGTGGGTAATGCCTGCACAAGTGATTCCCTTAGCACCTAACGAGTTGGATAATCTGATTCGCCTATGGACTCGTGAGACGATTTTAAGTAACTGTGCGTTGCTAATAGATTGCAACGAACTGGATACTAATGATACAGCGCGACTGAATGCGATCGCTCGTTTCATCGAACGCAGCAAGGGCTTTTTAATAGTCACCAGTCGGGAACGGATCGGCTTATCACAACGCCTAGTAGTAAATTTTGACGTAGATCAACCAACTAGTAAAGAACAAGGTGCAGTTTGGCAGGATGCACTCGGTGCAATTGCACCGCAAATGAACGGGCAAGTTAAAACCCTAGTGGATCAGTTTAACTTAAGTGCTGCAACAATTCGCGCTGCTTGTGCAGAGGCGGTAGGACAGTTAGCACAAACACCAGAAACCGATGATATCACTAGCATTTTATGGGATGCCTGCCGCGTGCAAGCACGTCCGCGCTTAGATGAACTCGCCCAAAGAATTGAGCCATCTGGTGATTGGGAGGATTTAGTATTACCAGAGGCACAGAAACAAATTCTCCGAGAAATTGCGGCTCATGTGCGTCAACGTAGTACTGTATATAATAATTGGGGTTTTGGGGGCAAGAGCGCTAGGGGATTAGGAATTAGCGCTCTATTTGCAGGTAGTAGCGGTACTGGTAAAACTTTAGGTGCAGAAGTGCTGGCACAGAAATTGCGCCTCGACCTCTATCGGATTGACCTATCATCAGTAGTCAGCAAATATATTGGCGAGACAGAGAAGAATTTGCGCCGAGTATTTGATGCCGCAGAACAAGGCGGGGTGATTTTGTTATTTGATGAAGCTGATGCTTTATTTGGTAAACGAAGTGAAGTTAAAGATGCCCGCGATCGCTATGCGAATATAGAAGTTAGCTACCTATTGCAACGCATGGAAAGCTACCCAGGTTTAGCAGTCCTGACTACGAACTTAAAGAGTGCAATTGATACAGCCTTTCTGCGGCGGATTCGCTTTGTAGTGCAGTTCCCCTTCCCTGATACAATGCAACGAGCCGAGATTTGGCGACGCGTCTTTCCAGCCGAAACCCCAACCGCAGACTTAGATGCTCTGCAATTAGCACGGCTCAATGTTGCTGGGGGTAATATCCGTAACATAGCTTTAAATGCCGCTTTCCTCGCTGCCGATGCTGGGGAACCAGTGCAGATGAAACACGTATTGCGGGCTGCTCAGACAGAATACAGTAAGTTAGAGAAACCCTTGACTGATGCAGAAGTTGGCGGCTGGATGTGATTTTACAATTTTGAAATAGATATTACTGATTTTCAAAATTTAGGATTGAATGCATCTCTGTTGGCGGATTCTCAACCAACAACAGTCTCACCAGTCGTGATCGTCGTTGAGGACACTTCCATCCTCCAAAACAAGACCTCTGACGCGAGTACCAGTCCAGTCAACATTACTCACATGCTTGGCACCACTCATATTGGTGTTACCCAGTTGAGTTTGGGTGATAGAAGCGGATCGCAATTCAGCACCACTCATATCAGTATCCATGAACTCAACAACATCCAGACAAGCTTTAGTCAAATTGGCTCCACTCAAATTAGCACGAATCAATTTGCACTGGCCCAAGTCGGCACCAGTCAGGTCGGCATTACTCAAATTGGCATCAGTAAGATCAGCACCAGCCAAGATAGTATCAGTCAAGTTGGCTCCACTCAAATTGATTCCACTCAAGTCAATATTAATAAAAACATCTTCCATTGGTTCGGAGCCGCTGATATTAATACCACTGAGATTGAGACCGCTAAAATCTCTTTCCCCAGCAGCATATCTTCTTCTCAATTCTTCTCCATCCATAATTTACTTTTGAATTTTGAATTTTGAATTTTGAATTGGTATTACTCTGGTAATTCACCAAATCTTTCCCGATAGCGAGCAAGCATAGACTCCATTTGGGCAAGTTGCTGTTCGGCTTGTTCGCGTTGCTGTTCGGCTTGTTGACGCTGTTGCTGTTCTTGGTGTGCTACTTCTTCTGGCGTGGGCGTGAGTTGTCCATCGGGAGTGAAAAAGCGCAACTTCGATTGATAAACTCCCAAATATAACTGCAATTGCTGACTCCATAACCAACCTGCTTCATTTGCTTGCAGTTCTTGATAACGACCATCTAATAAGTGAAACCCTTTAAATTCTAAACTTACTGGGTCAAACCAAAAATAATCAGGAGTCCGCCAAATATCTTGATAGATTTCCTTTTTCAACCCTCTATCAGTAGCAGCAGTTTTATCAGAAAGAATTTCTACAATCACATTTGGGTATTTGCCATCTTCTTCCCAAACTACCCAGCTTTTGCGTATTTTGCGTTGGGTATTTAAAACTACAAAGAAGTCAGGGCCTCTAAATTGCTCAGACTTGCGTTGACGCGGACTGTAATAAATCGTCATGTTACCGCAAGCGTAGAAATCTTGACGCTCCTGCCATAACCATTCCAAACACTGAATCAACAGCAGTATTTGCCGCAAGTGAAGTTCTGTTTCCAAAGGTGGTTCATCACTGTATAAATCACCAGGAGGAAATATAATATCTTCTGGTGTGTCTTCTAAAATTATTCCTAAATCTTGAGCAGAAGACATAATAATTTCTCGTTTGACAAGATAAATCTAACTTAACCCAATTCATTCACCTGCAAAAGCGATCGCCCCATTTTTCATTCCTGCTTTCTAGGATTAGAATAATTTCTACTTAAGTCGATAGCGATCGCCACTAGACGAAGTGTATAATTAGCTTCACAAATCTGCTTCAGGTTAGGTGAGATGAGCGATCGCACCGTTCAACGCCAGAAATCAGCCGCATCAAGTTTTACAAATCCGTCCCTTGCCTCGCTAAGTATTGCAAAACTAGCAAATCCAATCCGCGGCTTTGGTTCAGAAGTCAATACTGCCCCGTCCCAAACAACAACTCAACTAACGTCAGACCTTCAAGAGGCTCAGTCTGCTGATGAGCAACTATCAGAACCAGAAACGCTCAAGGAAAAGCCCCTTAGTCACGACATTAGCCGCATATCCTTGCGTCGTCCCCAAGCAAAACTAGACAAGTACCAACCTGCAAAGGATGTATTGACTCCTTTGGTACAGCAAACGGGAGATGCTCTAGCAAGCCGCAAAATCATTCAGCGCTATCAGGCTGGTGAATCAGGACATGGCTCGATTGAGAAAAAAGGCTTGCTATTAGCTGGTTTTACCGCCGATGAAGCCGCAGACGCTTATCTGGGGAACTGGATGCGCGATTTATCACAACTCGGCCCAGATATGTTTCCCCTGGTCGAACTGCTGGGAATGGGTGAATTTGGCAAGCCAATCGACCAGAGTAAATTGGGGACTTATGTTCCTTCAGAACACATGGATAATCCCGACGGAGGTAACACCGTCGAAGACCCTACTTCAGCAACCACCACAAAGGATGTTGATGCTCGTAATGAAAATAAAAAGCAGCTGTCCGACTCCCAAAAGAAAGACCAAGAAGCTGCCGATGCAGCCTATGCCGACATCAAAGCTGCTGCTGCCAAGAATCATCTGCCAGCTTATATCGAGCGTAGCAAGTTTATGGCTAAGAGAAAGTTGGTAGAAGCAATCAAAAAAGGTGAGACTCCAGAAGGGCGGGAGGAGATGAGCAGCGCTTTACACGCTGTAGAAGATTATTTTTCCCACACCAACTTTACTGAGGCAGCCATCTGGGTACTGGCAAAGGAAAACCCAGCTAAATATAAGCCCTTAATGGCTAAAATGTCCAAAACAACTTTAGGTACAGGTACAGCAACGGTAGGTGGATTAGACAAAAAAGGACTACCCCAAATTGTTAGCGGCACTTATGCCCCAGGTGCTAATAACATGGTCAGCCAAATTGAATTACTCAAAACCGAATTAGAGAGTGGGGCTTTGACTGTAGCCTTGGTGAAAGGCTTGATGATGAAGGCAGGAATTACAGCCGATGTTCTTGCCAACAAGCTAGGCGAGAAGATGGGAATTAAGCCGATTCTCCGTACTGTCGAAGGTGGGATAGGTGCAGTGGTGGGTGGTGTAGAAGGAGCGGTTAAAGGTGCTGCTAGCGGTGCGAGAACAGGTGGGGCAGCAGGTCGTAAAATCGGTGGGCTTTTTGGTAGCCTTGGCGAAGTTGTAGGAGAAGAAATTGGCGAACAAGTTGGTGGTGTAGTTGGCGGTGTATCCGGTGGGGTATCCGGTGCGAGAACAGGCGAGGCTGCGGGTGAAGAAATGGGCGAACAGGATGCCGAAGCGATTATTAAGGCAGCCGGCTTTACGATTAAAGGCGGTATGGTCGTAATTACGACCGGGACAGTAGCCACCTTGCTGACACTCTTCCCACAAATTGCAGTGGGTCTGACCACAGTTGTCGCTATGGCGCAGAGTAAATTAGGACAAAAACTATTAGATGCATCTGCCGAGAAGAAAATAGCGGAGTCTGCTAAGGAGGCAAAAGCTAAAGGGTTAACTGGCCCTACTCACTCAGAACTTGCCAAAGATGCTCCTGACCATCCGCTTTTTGATGCTTCTGCGTCGCTGGCTGTAGAGGCAGTGAGAGGAATTGGTGTTGCCATGAAGGCCGCATGGGCACAGAATAAAGCGAATCTTCCCTCAGATGAGCCTGTCGGCACAGAGGGAGTTACGAACCAAGTTGATAAATATGTCTGCGCTTTAGATGGTGATGGGTGGTGGCGACCCATTATCGAGAAACAAGCAGTGGCGGCTGGCATTACCACTGCTGATGGTGCCCAAAAGTAATAATTTCTACTTAAGTCGATAGCGATGCCTGCGGCGGTAAACTACGCCACTCAACAAACTGTATAATTAGTGTCAAGAATCTGCCTGAGGTGAAGGTGAGATGAGCGAGCGAATTGGGTACAAGAAATCAGCCACATCAACTTTTACGAATCCGTCCCTTGCCTCCCCAAGTATTCCCACACTGGCGAATCCAATACGCGGCTTTGGTTCACAAATCAATACCATCCCGCCCCAAACAGTAACTGAGGTAGCACCAGACCTTCAAGAAGTCCAGTCTCCCCAAGAGCAATTATTGGAACCAGAAGTCATCAAAGAAAAGCCCCAGACTCACGACATTAGTCGCATATCCTTACGTCGTCTCCAGACAAAACTCACAGTTGGCGAACCGAATGATCGCTATGAGCAAGAAGCAGATCGGGTGGCTAATCAGGTGATGCGAATGGTTACTAGCGTAGAGCCTATAGAAGATTCTTTGCAGCGAAAATGTGCAGCCTGTGAGCCAGAACCAGAAAAACTGCAAACTAAGCGATCGCTGCAACGTTATACCAATGACATGCAGGCTGGGGATAATATTGAAAGTCGGTTGAATAGCAGTAAAGGTGGCGGTAGCACTTTACCAAGTGACGTGCGCTCCTTTATGGAACCCCGGTTTGGTTATGATTTTAGTCAGGTGCGGGTGCATACGGGTGCTGAAGCAGTGCAGATGAACCAGGAGTTGGGCGCACAGGCGTTTACACATGGTAATGATGTTTACTTTGGGGCCGGAAAGTCGCCAGGTAATAATGAATTGACTGCCCATGAATTGACTCATGTAGTGCAGCAAACAGGAGCTTTAGAAAGAAAATGCACTACCTGTGAGGAAGAAGATCGAGTTAGCAGAAAAGAAAACGAGGAAATCTTACCTGATACTTCTTCTAATGGTGATACATCACAGTCCTCCAACACCACCGCAAAACTTCTAGATTTGATTGCCCGTTTAGAAAAACTGCATACTCATTCGGACAAACAAATAGAAGCAAGTACCGATACCGACAATCCGCCTTTGCAAAAAGAAGGTCAGCAGCATTTGGACACTTTGTCTAATGGTTTACAGCAACTACGAGCAGCAGCCCGCAGCGATGACGAAGCCTTGAAGCAACGGGTTCTAGCAGCGTTTACCCCGTCTGCTATGCAAACAGCGCAGACAGTGGCATCGAATCGTGTCCAAACTGCTTCTGGGTCTTCTTTGCAGCCAAGTTCGACTGCCAGCATACAGCGATCGCCGGTCGGTATTGCCACCAAATCTCTGACAACTAGTTCACAGCAGAATGCCACAGAAATCGAAGCAGACCAAGTTGCCAAAGCAGTAACTTCTGGCACAGTTGCAGTCAGCCAACGTTCTCCAGAGGCGAAGATTAATCGCTTCGCAGGAGGTGAAGAACTCATTGCCTTGGGAACTGGATTACTGGTGGCAGATGCCGAAGCTGCACCCGTCGAAGTAGCAACAGGCCCTCCTGGTTGGGCTATCGGATTAGGTATTGCTGTTGCTGCTGTAGTCATTATTGGCGTTGGAATTGCCATCTCTTCTGATACCCCAGCAAATCCAGAACCGGAAGCTAAACCAGTTCCACAACCTCTGCCAGTGCCAGTGCCAGTGCCTATACCTCGACGTTATCCAAACCAGACGTGTGAGGATTCAATGCTTGATACATTGCAACAAGAGATGCACGCTTTTTGCGATAGGATTGGGGGTGAAAGCTGTAGCCCTAGCAAAGTAAGTCCCAAGAAGCTAGCGCGGCGACCTTGCTCAGAGATTCGTCAACGCATTCAGGCAGTGCAGGAATGTATGCGTCTCAGAGAAAATATCCAGGATAAGTGTTTTGGTGGTCAACCCGATCAAGCTCATAAGGATGTTATCGAACAACTTAAAAGTGGACTTCAACATTGCTTGGATCTCGAAAAGGTCAACTGTGCGCCCGGTCATCCAATGGCAAATCTTTGAATTATGTTAATGGATCTGTTTCAAGCGATCGAAAATCAAAATCTAGACTACATCGCAGAATTACTGGCACACGGAGCCGATCCAAACAGTCTTCGCCCAGAATTTCCCCGATGGACACCGCTACATGAAGCAATTGAGCAACTTGAAGATGGTGGTGAGATCGAACCCTTAGTTTTGTTACTTCGCCATCATGCATCCGTTGATACTTGGGATGCTGACCATGATTCTACACCACTGCTGATGGCACTTTTCCGTGGGCAAATAGAAGCTGTTCGCTTGTTGCTGGCTGCTGGTGCAGATCCAAACGTTGTTGGTAGCGAGGGTGACTCACCATTACGCTGGTGCGTTGAACAAGGGGACTACAACACAGCAGCAATGTTACTTCGTTGTGGAGCGACCAAAACGATCAATGATGCTGGCGGTAGCGGTGGAATGACAGCTCTTGGGCAAGCCGCAAAACGACTTGATTTAAAAATGATTGAACTTCTTTTACAAGCAGGAGCAGATCCAGAAGTTTTTGATGCTGATAAGTTTACTGCATATCGACGGTTGCCGCCACGGCACGAAGCAAAAGACGATGCTGTGTGGGTTGCAGCAGAGGCACTGCTAATGCGCTGACAGATGTGATTGTGCGATCGCAGCCAAATTTATCAACCCCTAACAAATAAAGGTGTTGCTGATTGCGGTATAAAAAATAATTTTGCGTTATTTCAAAATCCTTGTAGAGACGTTGCAATTGCTAGTCTCTACATCCAAATTCATACCTCGATTCAGCAACTACCCAAATAAATTTTCTGGAACTTGATAGCGTTTCTAGTCTTGAATCATCTGACGATCTGCGCGATCGCAAACTCCAAAACGCCAGTCTTCACCAGTTATAACTGCTGCATATAGAACGTCTCACAACAAAGTATTGTTTTATTCTTTATAAATAAATTTATCTCAGTAATAACCGAATGTAAAATTATTGGTACAGAAGGTGGTTGTAAATATTCCTAAAAAATTATTGCATATACAAGAAATATTTAAGATACTCTTTTCAGTAAGTTACAGCAGTTTTCAAATACATGAAGTACAAAATCCAGGACTAAAAATAAGACATAAAGAGTTTATACTTCCTACCTCCTGCCTCAAAACTCCTAACTTTGTACTTCATGTAGAAGAAAACTACTGTAATTGCAGAAAATTCAGTATAAACGCCTCACTATTAAATATAGTGATGGTCAGGTGAGAACGTTAATTTTGGAAGATTTCAATAGAGAAAATTAGACTAAGAAAAAATGCAGCCACAGCTACAAAATTGGGATAATTTCTGCTGAGGAATAGACTGAGATAACTCTGGAGAAAATTATGATATTAGAAACAAAAAAATTAGAAGCTACACCAAAAAATTCTGCTTTCGAGACTATTGAATCTCAGTCAGAATTTAATTGGAGAGAATCTTGGTATCCTGTATGTTTTCTGCAAGACTTGCCTAAAAATCGCCCTTATAGCTTTTCGTTATACGATGAACCTTTTGTTTTATTCAAAAATACAGACGAAGAGATAATTTGTTTAACAGATTGTTGTCCTCACCGTGCAGCTAGACTATCTGATGGACAAATTATTGACGGGAGAATAGAGTGCTTGTATCATGGTTGGCAATTTGGTCAAGATGGTCAATGTTTGCATATTCCTCAGTTATCAACAGAGGCAAGAATTCCTGTTACTGCTTGTGTACCATCCTTTAAAGTTATAGAACGTCAAGGAATTATTTGGATTTGGGCTGGAAAAGTTGAAACGGCTGTTGATGAGTTAATACCAACTGTACCAAATTGGGATAAACCAGGATGTTTTAGCTTAGATTACATGCGAGACTTACCTTATGACCAAAGCTATTTTATTGAAAACGTTATTGATCCCGCACATATTCCTATTAGTCATGAAGGCATATTTAGCGATCGCACTGAAGCCCAACCACTAGAAATGGAAGTCCTTGAGAGTTCCCATCAAGGAATTCGTGGAAGGTATCGAAAGACAAAAAAACCCAATCAGCCTTGGCAATTATTAGATTTTGTTGCTCCTAGCTTAGTTCATTACAGACTTGGCAATGAACATGAAAGTAAGTTTTGGGGATCAGCCTTGTATTCAATTCCCCTCGGTAAAAATAGATGTCGGGTTCTTGTCAGAAATTATAGTAACTTTTTTGATTTTAAGACGAAGTTGATGCCACCTTGGGTAGATCATATAATGATCCGCAACAAAGTTTTAGAAGGTGATTTGCCAATAGTTGTTGAACAAAAGGGGCAAATTGAGCGGTTAGGAAAAAATTTACAAGAAGTGTATTTACCGCTCAAAACATCAGACATATTAGTAGTTGCATATCGCAAGTGGTTGGATAAATACGGCTCATCTTTGCCTTTTTATCAAGGTTATTCCACTGCAAAGAATATTGATAACAGTGAAGATAGTCAACAGTTAAAACCCTTAGACCGATTTTCGCAACACACACTTATTTGTAATTCCTGTAGCCAAGCTTATCAGTCAACCAAACAATTACAAAAAAGTTGCGTAGGAATTGCGATCGCTTTCGCAGCTATAGCAATACTTACAGATAGTTCTGGAATAAAAATAGCAGCAGTGTCTACTTCTGTAGCATTAATTATTTTGGCAGTAATCGCTGAGAGACTCAAAACCCAATTTGAGCATTTTTACAGCCGCAATAACTAAATTGGCGTTCTACTACGTCACTCAAGTTTTTGATGTGAGCGGATTTGAGCAGCGTAGTTTAAAATTAATTTTTTCAACTTGTTTCGGTGCTTTGATTTCAGTAAATAGCTGAATTGCCTGATTGAAATTCATTTGACTTTCATCAGGCTTTGCCATATCTTGATTAGTTAAACCTAATTGAAAATAAGCTTCAGCTAGATCGCACTTTGCACCTATTTTATCCAAAAGTTCGATTGCTTCTGTATGATTAGCAATAGCTAATGCAAAATCTGTTTGTTGCCGATGGATTTCTGCTAAACCATTGAGTGTTTTTGCTTTTACCTGCATATAATGACTTTCTTCAGCAAAAGTCAAAGCTTGGTGGAATATTTGATTTGCCTGGGAAAATTTGCCTAAATTGACGTAGGTTTGTCCCAAAATTTGCATGAAATAGACAAATCTTCCAGTTTGTTCTACTAGTTTTTCGTTCGTAATATTTTGATAAGCTACATCTGCTAATGCAGATGAGGCATCAGGCAAACCTAAATAAGAATACACCAAAGCTAAACAAACTGAAGCTTTTTCTGCCCAGCGATGATGCTCGGTATTTTGAGCCAGATAAATTACTTGTTGAAATAAGTTTGCGGCTGCTTCTAGTTCCCACAAATCTATCTTGTAAAGACCAATACTTAATAAAGAATCTACCTCTAGCATCCTCAGATAGTAAACTGTATGTTTATTTTCTGGCTGAGGTACAAGTGATTTGAGTGCTTGGGTTGCCAGAGTAATAGTCTTTTCTTGACAAGCGATCGCCTGACTAATCTTACCTGTTATCCAATATAAATCGCCCAGTATATTATAAAGTTCGCTGAGATTTTGGTCATTTTCCAGATTATTAACAACTCGATAAATTGCTGCAAGTATCGGTTGAATTAAACCCATCCGATACAAAGTACTACCAAGAGGTAAAAACTGCTGCCACTGATTATTTCGGCTTTTTAAAATGACCTTCGCCGCCAACTCAAACTCATTAATTTCTATATAATGATAATATGCTTCCAGAGCTTGCAAAGCATCTTTAAAGGTTTCAATTTGTTTAACACTAGCTGTCCAAAATTCTGCGGCTTTGTGGTTGGCAATTTGCCATTCATCGCTGGGGCGTAAACGCGCGATCGCTTCTTTCCGAATCACCGGATGTAGCCAATATTCACCTTTTTCACACTCCACCAAAGACCGATTCCTCAAGGAGGCGATGATTTGGCGATGTTGCTCGCCTGGAACATCCCACAGTAAACAAAACAATCCTGGTGATGAAATGCTGGGTATATCTTGGTAACGATAACATCCCAAACGGCAAAGTAGGCGATATGCTTGAGGGTCAAGAGTTTGCAGACGATTGATTTGACTAACGGCTAAATTTTTTAAGTCGGTTGCGGCTAACGGATCGGCATGATTTTCTTGCCAATAAAGAACCATGTCACCGTCAAAATCCTCTTGAATTGAACCACAGAGAATTCCCATTGCTTTAGCATTACCGCCATAAGTGCGATGCATGATTTGCAAGGTTGGCGAATTGATAGTTAACCCACGGTTGCTAAAAAACTGTTGCCATGCGCTCTCATCTAAACCAGGAAGCCGATAGTGATTCACATTTAACCCCGGTTCACAAAGGCGATCGCGACTGGTAATCAAGGTAACAGATTGCACCCTGGCATCAGTTAAAACGCGCAATAGTTCTACATAGTTGCGGTGAGAAGCAATCAACCCACCTTGTTGATCTAATGCAGGTTCGAGATTGTCAATTAACACCCCAATGCGCCGATTCTGGAGTTGGCGCTTGAGTCGCGCCAAAGTTACCCCAAATTCTACCCCAGGTTCTTCGTCAAAATCTTGTTTAAGCCATTCCTCTACTACTCGTTCGGCGGGAGTGATGTTTTGCGTTTCCTTCGCCATCAGCAGTTCCAAAACCAAATCAAACCCCTGATGGAGATATTGCTGCGCCAGAGTAGTTTTGCCTAAACCTCCCTCACCTTGAATGACAATCACTTTCGAGCCTTGATTTACCAAAGTATTCAGGTGAGCGATCGCTTCTGTTCGTCCAATAAAATTGGTATCCTCTAATTTTGGGGTGGGATGTGGCGTTCTGGAGTAATCAATCAGACTTGATGATATCGCAGTAGTTTTTCTCAGAACTCGCTCTAAAGTAGCGCGACAATTACTTTTGGTAATCTTTTCTCGCAATACCTTAGAAAGCAACTTCCATAACTGAGAACCAGCATCCTTAGCGTGTCCTTCGGTACAACCGTAAGCATGAGCGATATCCAAGTATTTTCTACCCAACCAAACTTGCACAAGAATCACTTTTTGCAAATCGCTCAACCGTTCCCCAGTCTGCGGGGGAATTATGGCGTCTAACCATGCTAATGCTGCTTCAGCGTCCATTGTGTAACGACAAGGGTAGTTCAGATTTTAGGGACAACTATAAATTACTTTACAGTTATGTTGCTGGAGTTTTTGGATAAGATTCTGTAAACCCGACTTTTTTCCCGACTTTTGCAAACTTTATTCAAAATTCAGCAGCAAGTTCTTGAAAGGATTGCTGTTATTCCAACGGTAGGTATTAAAGTCTCGTCGATCAACTGTCAAAATTCGCCCATGTCCTAGATGTTCTGCTAAAACAACTAGAGAAGCATCTGCCATATCCATTGGCAAATCGGCATATTTTTCCATGAGTTCAACTATGCGTGCAACATGGTGACTTCGTAAATCAAACACCTCAAATGCTTCCTGTGCAACCTCTCTCAAAAAACTACATTGAGCATTATTACCACCTCCTCTAGCAAGAAGAAGGTAACAAGTTTCGGTAATTACAGGGTAAGTAGTGACTAGTGGTTCATTGAGAGCATTTAAAACTTGTAGTGCTAATTGATGGTATCGATCGTTTTGGTTCCCAAGTGCGACGAAAAAGCCAGTATCAGCGACGATCATACTTTTCTTGCATTAGCGATCGCACAATAGCTTCGGAATTAGCAGCTAAGTCAGTTTCTCCTTTGAAACAGCCGATAAATTTACTTTGCTTGAGTTTAGCTAAGGGATCTGTTTTTTGTTGCTGAAGTTGTTGATAGCGCAGTTCAATCGAAGACTTAATTGCCTCTACTGTATCTTGGTCAGCCTCCTGTTGAATGTAGGCAAGCTTTTGAGCATATTCTTCATCTAGCTGAATATCAAAATTCTTCATCACCACTAACTTGGAACGTTTACCTAAAGTATATCGTCCGCGTCGAATCGTCTAGAATAAAACTCATTAGGTCATCTCAGCACCATCATTACTTATGGTGAAATCAGACCCCCGTCAATTGCCTAGCAGTGCTGAACTTCCTTGTTCAGACGACACACCTGTGGATAACGAAGACCAGAATTTTATTCCTAACCTGCTTCTTTTCTTGCTGCAATATATTTGGGCAAACCGTAATGACTGGTTTTTCAGTGTGGATATGGGTGTTTACCATACTACAGGGGTTAGTCCACTTGTGCCGATTGTACCAGACGGATTTTTGAGCTTGGGTGTAGAACGCCGCAAGGCAGATAAATCTCGTAAAAGCTATGTTGTTTGGGAAGAAAATAACATAGTGCCTATCTTGGCTTTAGAAATTGTCTCCTTAACTCCGGGTGGAGAATACGACAAAAAATTAGACACTTATGCCAAGTTAGGTGTACTGTATTACATTATTTATAATCCAGAGTATTGGCAAAGAGACCGTCATCAACCTTTTGAAGTTTATCGCTTAGTAGATGGTAGCTATCAATTGCAAATTGGTGAACCTTTTTGGATGCCAGAAATCGGTTTGGGAATCGGTAGAGAGCAATACGTATCTGGTAATATCCAGCGTCAGGTTTTGTATTGGTATGACCAACAAGGAAATCGATATCTGACACCAGAAGAACAGCTTGAATTAGCCCAACAACAACTTAAACGATATCGCCAACAATTTGGAGATTTACCAGAGGGTTAAATTATTATAAAAGGATTTATATAGCTTAAAAAAACTTACGAAATGGATACTAACAATTGGTTATCGAATACTTTAATATACTATCGTCAAATAGAGTTTTTCACTCAGTATCAATATTTTTCAAATGAGGAATTAGTATATGAAGTCAAAAAACTAGCCAAGAAACGTTATTCAAATACTTACGAGCGTTTTTTTGATGAACAAAACGATTGGGATGTTTTAAATTTAGATAGACAAAGAGTGATTGATATAGATTTCGGTTCAATTTATGATGATTGTGCAATAGAGGGTATAAATCAGAGTATACAGCAACTACTAAGCGTGGCAAAGATATCTAGAGGATTTTTTACACCTAATAAAGTTACAAGCTACTATATTAATGAATGTCACGGAAAAATTTACTCAGAAAAAGATTTACTCAAATATTTTGATAGTTTACATCCAGATGAAAATATATATCGTTATTACAAAAATATAGTAGATTTTGAAATAGATGGTTCTAGACATTTGATTGTTGGGAGTTACGATCCATCATTAAACGGCATTTCAAATAAATAAATTAATCATTAGCACAGGTTATCAATTTTATTTGGGTGTAATACTTGGCGATCCTATACCGATGCTTTTACTCAATCAAGAAGAAGTGCGAAAGTTGCAGCAAGAAAGAGGCTTGAGAGTTAATTTAATTAGACGTAGTGTAGACATATCTCGGTTAAATTTACCCAGTAATTTTTAGCTAATTTTAGCTATTAGTCTGTAGATACCTTTAGGAGCAGATTGCCACAAGGTACTTTAGTTCTAAAATAAATTAGCCGCTATCCAACTTTTCCCCGACTTTTGCAACTGCATCAGATAAAACTGCCGACTTCAGCCGACTGACAAAAGGAAGTGCGATCGCTTAGGCTATTGGGCATAGAGATAAAAATTTAAGTATAAAAATATGCTTAATACCCTCAGCCCACTTACAGAAGACTTAGCAAGTAAAAGCTATCCTATTCCTGATTACTTGCAAACACAGCGCCGCATTCGTTCCCTCATAGATAAATATATTGCAGTCGAAAAACTAGACGATCGCCTACAAGATTTACCACTACAGTTTGTCAATCCTCAACCGCGTCCTTGGAAACACATCGACTGGCAAACAATTAACCGCAATCAAATTATCGGTTTAGACGCAAATGTATTTCTATCTATATTAATAGGTGCAATGGATACAGAAGCACCCATTCGCGGCTATACCCAAACCAGTCGCCAGTATTTAGAAAAATTGCATCCTCAAATGGCTCGGTTTGTTGGTGGAACTGTCCGTGAAAATGGCGAACTACTGGAACTTGGTTTATGGGAAAAGGAAGAACGTCAGCACACACCCGCATTAATCAAAATCTACACCCAATTAACAGGCGAGAAAATTACCCCAAAACTTCGGATTGTTAGAGGCTATCTCCCTACAGATGACGCCAAAGAAGACTTATATCGCCACGGCTTACACCGCATTGCCACAGAATACGGTGCTACCTGTCTTTATATTTGGTTGATGGCTCATACCACTGGCGCACTCCAGGATGTTCTAGAGGAACTAGCACAGGATGAAATCAACCACATGACTAAATTCTGGGGGTTTGGAGTCTGGGCTTTCCCTGATACTGGGTTGATGCGAATTGGACGCACGCTGATTAAAACGCGATCGCTAAACTATCAGCGTAACAACCTGATGCGTACTCTCCGCCGCATGATGGGTACACTCAACTGGAATGCTTGGTCATTAACTAACAAAACAACTCTCCTCTTCACCTTTGCCTACACAATGCATCGTCTGTGGAGTTGGAACAACACCCTCACACCAAAATATTTGCAAGATTTATTTGAAATAAATCATCAGTAATGACAAATAACAAAGGACAAATGACAAAATTACCCACCGATTTAAATCCCGAAAAGATACCTCAACATATCGCTGTCATCATGGATGGTAACGGCCGATGGGCAACCAGTCGAGGATTACCGCGCATCGCTGGACATCGCCAAGGAGCAAAAACGCTCAAAGAACTATTGCGTTGCTGCAAAGATTGGGGAATAAAAGCGTTGACAGCATACGCTTTCTCAACAGAAAATTGGCAGCGTCCTGTTGAAGAAGTGGATTTTCTGATGCATTTGTTTGAGCGATTATTACACCGCGAGTTGGCTCAGATGCATCAAGAAGGTGTACGAATCTCGTTTATTGGAGATTTATCGGCTTTACCTAAGTCTCTACAGACAGAAATGGAACGTTCAATGACAGAGACGTTAAACAATCAAGCAATCCACTTTACTGTTGCAGTCAACTATGGTAGCCGCAACGAAATTACCAGAGTTTGCCGTCAAGTAGCTCAACTCGTGCAACAGGGCGAACTCAATGCGGAACAAGTGAATGAAAGTTTTGTAGAACAGCATCTCTATACAGCAGATACTCCAGAACCCGATTTACTGATTCGTACTAGTGGTGAGATGCGATTGAGTAATTTTCTCTTGTGGCAAATGGCTTATACAGAGATGTATTTCACCGATATTCTTTGGCCAGATTTTAATCGAGAAGCATTTCATCAAGCTTTGTTGAGCTACCAAAATCGCGATCGCCGTTTTGGTCAAGTTAAAGCTTCAGTGTCAGCTTAGTATGCCAAACACCAGATATCGCCTCAAAATCAAACCAGATTTTTGCCATGAGCGATAAAGTAAAAGCACCCACACTACCACGATGGTATATGAGCGCTAATAAATAAAACATTATCGAGGATAATCTATCTGCTATGACAGACCGAAGTAACTATAAGAATAGCAGGCACTGGGTAAATAAACTGCAAGGGTAGTTACAAATGTTTTGTTAAAAATATTACTTACCGTAAATGTGATGCTTGACTTAGCCAAAATCCAGTTGATAGCGAAATCCTATTCTCCTCAAGAGCTGTTTGCTGCTTTGGTTTGGCAGCGTCAGTTCAATGAGTTTGATGGCGAAGAAGTGATTACTGACCTTTCCAACCACAAAAATTTATGGGCAAGCTTTCTGTTCACAAAACCAATCTTTGCACCAGATGAAAACGGTTTAAGCTTTGGTGGTATGGTCGATACCCTGCTTGCAATGGCGAACTATCGCCCCATGCCTGAAACCAGCATCATCCATTTCATTGCTTATCCTGCCGATACGTTGTACATCCTGACAGAGAACCAAGACACAAAAGTGTCTGAGCTTTTAGACTTGGGCAAAAAGTGGCGAGCTGATTCGGTAGAAGTAAGTGATGGCACGAATGAAGACTATGGTTTGCGGCTTAAGCGCCGACTGAGAACTAGATTGGAAGGGGGACTATGGGGTGAAGATGTTCACCAGGATTGTGATGCGGTTATTGTTACTTATTGGTGGGATTAAATTCTTGGAAGTTATTTCCACCGCTTTCTTCCCGATTTTACCTGCACCCAAATTGATCGGCGATCGCAGTCTCTTAATTTTTTGAGTAAATTATTCTTTGTTAGGTATTGAGCCGGAATTTCGCCTCAATACCTATATTCTTTATCACAAAATGAGACTTATGCAATTATTATTTTGTCAATATCGGAATCCGATTTTAACGTGAGTTCGACGAACCTCTCCCTCCCAGCCTCCCTCTCCGAAAAAATTCAGCTTTTGCTCCCCTCTCCGACACGGAGAGGGGTTGGGGGAGAGGTCAAATAATACTTGTCGAACTCACGTGATTTTATATTTGAACAGAGAAAATTCGGAAAGCTTATGAATCAAGCATCCTACCGAACATACTGTTCACAAACCATTCTGTATTTACTATAGTAACTATAGAAACTATCAATATAATTTATTGTTAATTCTTTCCAAAAATAGTATTTACTATTATTTAATACTTGCGATATTAAGCTGATTTCCTGGTAAGCAAATTCAGAAAAAATCCTGAAATGCAAAATTTAAAGTTAACAAGACCTCTTGCTAAATCTACTTTAAATTTACTTATCAATCCATTTTAAAATCGCAATCAATTTTTTCACTATTTTATTGGTGTTGGGAGTTATGATGGCAAAATATCTACTAGCTTCTGCTAGTGGGATGGGATTTTTATGTTTAATTGCTGGGTTATCACCTGTGCAAGCCCTTCCTAGTTTAAAAAGTGCAGATCAAAACGTAACTGTTAATCAAAACGATAGCAGCTATAAAAAAAATGATTCTCATCAAGGCGATTTAGCAAATAATATCTCCAGTCAATTGCTGATAGCTAATGATAGTCAAAAAAACTTACCCTCAGTCAATCAACAGCCAAAAAATCAAGATTTAGGAGTAGATTCTGCCGTTAACTTTCGGCAGCCAATCACACCACAATCTACAAGTTCATCTCCATCTTCAGACAAACTTGCTTCAGACAAACTTGCACAAGTAACATCCGTATCGCAATTGTCTGATGTACAGCCGACCGATTGGGCTTTTCAGGCACTCCAATCTTTAGTCGAGCGTTATGGTTGTATCGCAGGTTATCCCAATCAAACCTATCGCGGTAATCGAGCGATGACTCGCTATGAATTTGCTGCTGGCTTAAATGCTTGTTTAGAGCGAATCAACGAACTGATTGCGACCGCAACTGGTGATTTGGTCAAGAAAGAAGATTTAGCCGCGTTGCAGAAACTACAAGAACAATTTGCGGCGGAATTGGCAACATTGCGAGGTCGAGTAGATGCTGTAGAAGCTCGCACAGCAGAACTAGAAGCAAATCAGTTTTCTACTACAACCAAACTCAATGGAGAGGTAATTATTGCTGGTGTTGGTGCTAGCGGTGGCGCTCCTAATAACAGCGACTCGAACATCATCTTAGTCAATAGAGTGCGGTTAAATCTTACCACTAGCTTTACTGGTAAAGATTCATTAATTACTGGATTGCAAGCCTATAACTTTTTGGGTGGAGCCACTGGAGAGGGTAGCCTACAACAAAGTTTAGGATTAGCTTCGCCGCTTTTAAGTGCAAGTAGCGCTCGTACCAGTTTTGAGCCGCAATTTCCAGGGTTAAATGTCAATACTTTGTCAGGTGTTGGCGCAAACAGCGTTCAGCTTTACAAATTGCTGTATGTCTTTCCCGTGGCTAATAAATTAACCTTGTTTGCGGGAACTGCGGCGGAAACATCAGATGCTTTCCCAGTAATTACGCCTTTTTATGGTGAAGGACAAGAATCAATTTCTCGTTTTGGCAACTTGAATCCTGTGCTACGGGTTTCTGGTGGGACTTCGGGTACAGGTTTAGCATCGGCGGCGGGATTTATTTTTAATATTTCGCCAAATTTGGATTTAAGAGCTTTATACGGCAGTGTAAATGCTAATTTACCCGAAAAATCTGCGGCTGAGGCAGTACCAGGAGTTTCTACTACACCTTTGGGAGCAGGTTTATTTAGCGGTAGTAGTATTATTGCCACACAGTTAACCTTCAAGCCAAGTCCGGCTCTGGATATTGGTTTAAACTATGCCCACAGTTATCACGAAATCAATATTTTGGCTACAGGATTAGTTAGTAGTGATATCGGTGCTTTAGCAGGGGTTGCAACTGGAACACCGCTCACACTCAACTCTGTTGGTGGTACTGTAACATGGCGATTATCTCCCAAAATAGCATTATCTGGCTATGGTGCAGCAATATTTGCTGATGCTGCTTCTAATAGCGTAGATGCTTCCACCACCTTTACGAGTTGGATGGCGGGAATTCACTTCAAAGATTTATTCAAGTCAGGGAACACTGCCGGGATTCTTTTTGGTCAGCCACTTTTCCGTAGTGATACTGGTGGTTCTGCTCAACTTACCCCCGCAGGCGAGAATCGAGCGACTCCTTACCATTTGGAAGCCTATTACCGCCTTCAAGTTAGCGATAATATCAGCATTACCCCTGGTGCATTTGTTCTCTTTAACCCAGAAGGTAACAGCAATAATGACACTACGACTGTAGGTGTACTTCGGACTACTTTTACGTTTTAAGAGATTGGAAATATGGTCAAAATCCCCCAATAAATTGGGGGATTTTAGGATTGGGTAACAAAGTTCATATAGCAATCCTAAATAATTCGTGAAAAAAATCTGTTGCCTATTCCCTATTGCCTACCTCCACGACTAATTTCACAGATCAAATAGGATTGCTACAGTAATAAAAATATTGCCCTATCTGACTAGTATCGTGACAAAAAACCTTGACTCGATGCTTAACCCCACTAAGGTTTGTAGAATCTAAACCCTAAAAATAAAGTAAAGGACTTCCAAATAAAAAAATATCTAATTAATTCTTGTGGGGTGGGCGTCTCGCCCGCCCAGTCCATAGGGCGGGCAAGATGCCCACCCCACAATATTGGATAATTTATTTCTTGGAGTTCCCTAAGTAACCCTAGCCCATCGTAGGCATCGCCCTAGAAATAACCTAATTGTTTCTTCTACCTGATTTACCAGTTTGATTGGAGAGTTGGTGCTTTTGTATAACTCGCTCAATCTGGCAAGTCACCGCATCTATTCTATGTTTAACTTTATCAAAGTCAATATTCACCCAAATATAGGCTTTATCAGGTTTTTGCTGCTTAGAATTCATATATTGATTTACTTGTCAATATATTTTTTTATATCTACACAATATATCCCTCTCAACTTTTAAACTACTTTCTCTAGACGTATAAGTAGATATGCTTAATATTTACTTAATATTTTACAGGGCGATTTGTAAGGCTACGGCTAGCTGTGCGTCCCCACTAAAAAAGACGCGATATTCCGCGCCTCTGGCAGCTAAAATCCAAATTTTAAGTATTAGCTTAAACCTTTGTTTGTAGATATTGCACCAGCTGCGGCGCTTGCATCACTCCCTCTATCCGATCCACAGGCTGACCCTGCTTAAATAGTACTAAGGTTGGTAGAGCGGCAATTTTATACTGAGTAGCCAAATCTGTGTATTTCTCTGTGTCGATTTTAACAATTCGCAGGCGATCCTTAAGTTGGGCATTGACTTGCTCTAAAATTGGCACCATCATTTGGCATGGGCCACACCAGTCAGCGTAAAAATCTACTAATACAGGTACATCAGAAGCAGACAGCATCTCTTCAAAGCTGTTAAATTGCTTTTTAGTTGCCATGTGATACACACCGATTTTCAATTGTTTGTTTCAATAGTAATTCTTAGAAAAAAAAAGCGGTATAGGTTCATGGGTTTTTGTTGGAAAAGGATTAAATTAGTCAATATAGAATGATTTGCCAGCAAAAAATCTTAAATAATTATAATAAAATCCGTATATTATTCTTGTTTGTGTATGTGGATTAAATATGTCTTTAAACTTATCATGACCAAGCAAATAACTATAGATATTTAATTATCCAGACAATATTCAGATGTTCCCGAAATCACCATAAGATAATTAGCGCGGTATTTCTAAGATTGAGGAACATTGAATGACACTATTACAAGATAAAGTTGCAATTGTCACAGGTGCATCACGAGGAATTGGTCGAGCGATCGCAATTGAATTAGCTACACAGGGAGCGATCGCAGTTGTCAATTATGCCAGTTCTAGTGCTGCTGCTGAGGCAGTTGTTGCAGAAATTACAGCAGCAGGAGGTCAGGCGATCGCTATCCAAGCAGACGTTTCTAAAGGCGATCAAGTAGACGCACTAGTTAGCGCCGTCACCGAAAAGTTTCGCCGTGTGGATATCTTAGTCAATAACGCAGGTATTACCCGCGACACACTGCTTATGCGTTTGAAGCCAGAAGATTGGCAAGCAGTGATAGACCTTAATCTAACTGGTGTTTTCTTATGTACACGCGCCGTCAGTAAAATCATGCTCAAGCAGCGATCGGGACGGATTATCAACATTACTTCCGTTGCAGGGCTAATGGGCAATCCAGGTCAGTCTAACTACAGCGCCGCCAAAGCAGGTGTAATCGGCTTCACCAAAAGCGTTGCCAAAGAACTTGCTACTCGTGGGATCACCGTTAACGCCGTCGCCCCTGGATTTATCACCACCGATATGACCAGCGATCTCAACAACCCTGAAGATATTCTCAAATACATCCCACTTGGCCGCTTCGGTCAACCTGAAGAAGTCGCTGGAATGGTGCGCTTCCTCGCCGCCGATCCCGCCGCAGCTTACGTCACTGGGCAAGTTTTTAATGTCGATGGCGGTATGGTAATGGCCTAAATAGTGCTGAGTGCTGAGTTAGGAGTTACGAATTATTAACTTTTGTATTGGCGTGGCAAGTTTAAAATAGTGCATTAGACGTAGGTTGGGTGGAGCAAAGCCTCCAACGCCACTTGCTACAACGCGGGAAACCGCAAGGGCGCAGTGGCTCCCCAACCTACAATTTTTTTGCAAGATTAATAATCGAGGGAATGCTCATTCTCATTTAGGAGATAGGCAAGGAGCTATAGAAGATTACCAGAAAGCTACTGAACTTTTGGCTGAGGAGGGGAAGATAGCCGATGAAGGGGACTTCTATGATGATAAAGGTAAGCTAATTTGCATAATAAGTACTGAAGAAGTATAAAAAACAAACTTACCTATCAGTCAATACAGTTCAGTTAAGCTTTTTTCTCTCCCCTTGCTCCCCCTGCCTGCCTTAACAGATAAATTTGCTTAACTGAACTGTATTGGCCTATCAGTTACATAGCAGGGCTAGCATTGTAATGCTCACCCTACAAGCAACTAAGGCTGTTGGCGTATCCTTTGCCAGATAGTAAAGCCTAAAAGAAGGATAATGCTACTGGCGGTAGCCAGCATCACAGGCAAACTCATACCTTGTATTCTCATCGCCAGCAAGTTGAAAACTAAGGTAATTGACCAAAGCGTGAACGCAGCATGGCGTTGGGAGAGTCCCCAAGCAAGTAAGCGGTGGTGCAGGTGATCTTTGCCAGGAGTACTCAGAGGGTTATTTCCTGCTAGTAGCCTTCGCACAAATACTTGGGTTGTATCTAGCACCGGTAACAACAGAAATAAAACCGTAGGAATTAGGGCATAAACTGTGTTTTGTTGCAGTTTACCCAAAATACTCGTTGCTGCCAGCACATAGCCAAAAAAGTAGGCTCCGGCATCACCCATAATAATTCGTGACGGATGGAAGTTATGGCGCAAAAAGCCTAGTGCAGCACCTCCCAAAGCTGCAAGTACCAAGATTGCTGCTGCACGATTGTTAAATTGGGCTGCAACCCCCAACAAACTCATGGCAGTAATAAAGCTAATTCCTCCTGCCAAGCCATCCATACCATCCATCAAGTTGATGGCGTTGGTAATCCCTACTACCCACAGTACTGTTAGCAACATGGACAGGAAGGAGTCGATGGGAGTGCCAAACATAACTTTGACACTGATACCATTAGCGACGAGCAACAGCGCCGTCACAATTTGCGCCCACAATCGAACTGAGGGCGGTAAACCGAATTGATCGTCGATAAAGCCCACAAGAACTAATATCGAACCCCCCAACAGAATAGTGAGCACCTGAGCCAACACGTTTTGGAGTTCGATCGGTCGTAAAAGACTAGCTAATACCAGGGCGGCAATCACACCCGCGTAGATAGCCAGCCCCCCCGCATTGGGTAAAGGTTCTCGGTTGAGTCGCCGTGCGTTGGGTTGGTCAGCCCAACCTACCCGCAAGGCGAATTTGCGTACTGTCGGAATTAAACGCCAAGTTACAACCCAAGCTAAAAGGAACGTAAATACTACTGCCAACCAGCCGGTGCCGCTAGGGTCGGCAATACCAAGGGACTTAAGGGAGTTGTCTAGATTCATCTCCCAATTCAAGCATTACTGCCAGTATCTAATATGAGCATCACCTGTATATTAATCAATTTTTTATTTCCATTTGTAACTTGAGCCACTTGAGAGATTAGCACTCTGGCGCTGTGAGTGCTAAATTGTCTAATGGAAGCGCTGGAGAAATGAAACATGGCGAAAATTATTGCATTTGACGAGGAATCTCGGAGAGCTCTAGAAAGGGGTGTTAACGCCCTTGCCGATGCTGTAAAAATCACCTTGGGGCCTAAAGGTCGCAATGTCCTTTTAGAGAAAAAATTTGGCGCACCTCAAATTGTCAACGATGGTATCACTGTTGCCAAGGAAATTGAATTAGAAGATCCTTTGGAAAATACTGGTGCAAGACTCATCCAGGAAGTGGCCTCAAAAACTAAAGATGTCGCTGGGGATGGTACAACCACCGCCACCGTTTTAGCACAAGCCTTAATTCGAGAAGGTTTGAAGAACGTCGCGGCGGGTAGTAACCCTGTTAGCTTGAGACGCGGGATCGACAAAACTATTGAGGCACTGGTACTGGAAATTACCAAAATAGCCAAGCCAGTAGAAGGAAGTGCGATCGCTCAAGTTGCCACTGTTTCTGCTGGTAACGATGAAGAAGTTGGCAATATGCTAGCCCAAGCAATGGAAAAAGTCACCAAAGATGGTGTAATTACCGTTGAAGAATCTAAATCCCTAACAACTGAACTAGAAGTCGTTGAGGGGATGCAGATTGACAGGGGTTATATTTCTCCCTACTTCGTCACCAACAACGAACGGCAAATTGTGGAATTTGAAAACGCCCGGATTTTGGTGACAGATAAAAAAATCAGCAGCATCCAAGATTTAGTGCCGATTTTAGAAAAAGTTGCCCGTTCTGGTCAGCCTTTGCTAATTATTGCTGAAGATGTCGAAGGTGATGCTTTGGCAACTCTGGTGGTGAACAAAGCACGGGGTGTACTAGCCGTGGCTGCGATTAAAGCACCTGGGTTTGGCGATCGCCGCAAAGCTTTGTTAGAAGATATTGCGATTCTCACCGATGGACAGTTGATTTCGGAAGAAATCGGCTTGAGTTTGGATACAGCTGCTATAGAAGCGCTGGGAACTGCCCGCAAAATCACCATTGACAAAGAAAGCACCACAATTGTCGCTGGTAGTGTCACCAAGCCAGAGGTACAAAAGCGGATTGGTCAAATTCGTAGACAGTTGGAAGAAACCGATTCTGAATACGATCAAGAAAAACTCCAAGAACGCATCGCCAAGCTTGCTGGCGGCGTGGCAGTGATTAAAGTGGGTGCGGCAACCGAAACCGAACTCAAAGACCGTAAACTGCGGATTGAAGACGCGCTGAATGCCACTAAAGCTGCTGTGGAAGAAGGTATTGTTCCTGGTGGTGGGACAACCTTAATTCACTTAACTAAGGCGGTAGAAGCGATTAAAAATACCCTAGAAAATGACGAAGAAAGAATTGGGGCTGATATTGTCGAACGAGCGCTAGAAGCCCCCTTGCGCCAAATAGCAGACAACGCTGGTGCTGAAGGTTCTGTAATTGTCTCGAAAGTTCGGGATAGCGACTTCAACATTGGTTACAACGCCGCTACTGGCGAATTTGAAGACTTGATTGCTGCTGGTATTATCGACCCTGCCAAAGTTGTGCGTTCAGCTTTGCAAAACGCTGGTTCCATTGCTGGTTTGGTCTTAACCACCGAGGCGATCGTTGTTGAAAAGCCAGAGAAGAAATCCGCAGCTGCTGCCCCTGACATGGGCGGTATGGGTGGCATGGGCGGCATGGGTGGCATGGGTGGCATGGGCGGCATGGGCGGCATGGGCATGTTCTAACTTCTGCTCACCCAGATAAATATTTTTTTCGCAGTTTGTCTTGCCAAGGCAAACTGTTTTTTTATATAGGAATCTGGTTTGATTACTGAAATTATTTGCGTAGATAGGCAAAAGGCACTCTTGCAATAGGCAAGAGGATTTCAGAAGATTAAGGTATACCGAATTTTTTTCAGAAATCAAATATAAGTATAAGTCCTACATAGCACAAGCCTTGGTGGTTAGGACATCATCTGTACCGTTTCACTTTAGGATTGATACAAATAGGCAGCAGGGGAGCATACTTCGACTACGCGGAAATCGAGCGACTTGCACTGAGTTTCGACACAACGACTGCGCTCAGTGCATCGCTTGGCGGTAATCGAGCGACTTGCACTGAGTTTCGACTACGCGGTAATCGAGCGAAGTCGAGATTCAACTACCGCGGCGTCGAAGTGAGTCGAGATTCAACTACCGTGCAGTCGAAGTGAGTCGAGATTCAACTACCGCGCAGTCGAAGTGTCCCTAGTCCCCAGCCCTTGCTATACTTACTTACCATTGCTGATTCAGAGCCGATATGTTATCTCTATTGCTGGGAAGTAGCTGGGCATAAATAGAAATAATTATTATGGGTATCAGTAATTAGTTGTCAATACAACTAACCACTAAAAAATACCGATTCCTAAATTCCCCAATCTAAATAACTCCTTAATTTAAAAATTACACTCTTTGTATTAATTTTTGTAATATTAATAGCAAAAGCTGAAATAAATCACAATGCCTCATGGTGCTAAGTAGGGAATCTTACTTCTTTACTAAGCACTGGAAAAGAGCAACTTGTCCAATTCCCAATTCCCAATTTCTAATGTAGGTAATATTGCATGGTACGAAAACTGCGTCACCTTCCTAAAATAGTTACCAAGATATATGAAGATGAGTTCTATCACCAGCCAGGGACTATACCTGGAACCATTTTTATTGATGCAGATGCTCCGCCACCGATAATTTTCTTGATTGACTATAACCAAACAAATTTCACCCGCCAACAAATAGCAACTCCAGAGGAGTGTATTCCCTATTTGGAGATGGAATCGATTTCTTGGGTAGATGTACAAGGTTTAGGTAGTCAAGATATATTACAACGATTGGGTAAAGTTTTTGAGTTACATCCTCTAGTTTTAGAAGATATAGTCAATGTGCCGGAGCGCCCCAAAACAGAGGATTATGAAGACCAATTGTTATTTATTGCCCGGATGGTAGTACCAAAGGAAAAAACATGTGGTTTTTATAGCGAGCAAGTAAGTTTGATATTAGGGAAAAATTATTTGCTGACAGTACAAGAAGAACCAGAACATGATTGCTTTGAAGCGGTGCGATCGCGAATCGAAAAAAACAAAGGTATCATCCGAAAACAGGGAGCGGATTATTTAGCTTACGCTGTGTTAGATGCAATTATTGATGGCTTTTTCCCAGTGCTAGAGCTTTATGGTGAGCGAATCGAAGAATTAGAAGAAGAGGTAATAGTCATACCTACCCCACAAACACTCCAAAACATTTATCAAATTCGGCGAGAATTACTGCAACTACGTCGTGCTATCTGGCCCCAGCGAGATGCAATTAATTCCTTGATTCGAGATGGTAGTGATTTGATTAGTGAAGAAGTGCGAATTTATCTACGAGATTGTTATGACCATACGGTACAAGTAATGGATATGGTGGAAACTTACCGAGAACTAGCATCTGGATTAATGGATGTGTACCTTTCGGCAGTGAGTAATAAAATGAATGAAATCATGAAGGTACTAACGGTAGTTTCAACAATTTTTATTCCCCTGACTTTTGTCGCCGGAATATATGGTATGAATTTCAATCCTGAAAAATCACCATATAATATGCCTGAGTTGAATTGGTATTGGGGCTATCCACTTTGCTGGGCAGTGATGTTAGCGATCGCATTTGGTTTGCTATTCTTTTTTTGGCGACGAGGCTGGCTGCAAAATTCTGTAGTAATCAAACGCAATTAAAAATTGCAGATGAACGATAAGTAAAATATATATTCATTAGCACCGGGAGTTAAGATTTTTGAGTTATGAGGAGTAGCGACCAGAATTTAGTAGTTTTGACGATTTATATTATCGGTGTTTCTTATGTTTTTAACCGTATGGTTGAATCCATCGATGATCAAGTTAAATTTGAGTTTAAAAAAGGAATGGTTGACGATCAACTCAAAGAACAAAATCTCGACGATAAAATTGGAATTTCCTTTAAACTCAAATCCTCATATCCAATTGACGATTTGAAAGATTTAGGAATTAGCATTGAAAATAAATCCGATCAAGTTGCTATCTATGTTGACTGGGACAACAGTTCTTTAGTAGTTGAACATAGCAAGCAATCGCGCCGCGTAATTCGGAAATCACCAGACTTAACCCGCGACTTAGCTGTACCCCAAAGTCCGAGCCTGATTGCTCCCAAGAAAACACTTTCGGAAACGGTGACAGCAGAAGATGTTTTCGAGCGCGATCAAGTAGCTGGAACCTATTCAACAAAAAAACCACTAATCGATATCAACGGGCTACAAAAGGGGCAAAAAAAGCTGTACAACGACTTTATTAACAGAAGAAAGGAGTTAGACTTTTCCCTACAACTGGTGCTGAGGATATCTGAAGTGCGTTTAGGTTTAGCCCCAGGTCGTGATTTTCCTCCCATTAGCATTATCAACTGTCCTTTCACAGTCAGGAAACTACCTTGGACTTACGCTCTACCTTGGAATAAAAAAAAGTAATGCCATGTCAACATACTACGTCAACCAAAGATTACACTGGATCTAAGGAGAGAGTAGGCGCAGGCGGTTGCAGATCAGTCATAGTAACTGGTTTGAGGAAAGTCCGGGCTCCCGAAAGACCAAACTTGCTGGATAACGTCCAGTGCGAGCGATCGTGAGGATAGTGCCACAGAAAGATACCGCCAATAATTAGGGAATAGGGAATAGGGAATAGGGAAAGAAAAACCCCACACCCCACACCCCACACCCTACACCCCAATCTTTGGTAAGGGTGCAAAGGTGCGGTAAGAGCGCACCAGCAGTATCGAGAGGTGCTGGCTCGGTAAACCCCGGTTGGGAGCAAGGCGATAGGGACTACGGTTGGTCTTTTACCAGTTCCGCTTAACGAGAGCCGCTTGAGGCGTTTGGTAACAAACGTCCCAGATAGATAACTGCCCTCGCAAGAGAACAGAACCCGGCTTATGTCCTGCTCTCTCCCCTTTGATGGAGTATGAACCTTTCACGGTTTGTACTCTATTATTTTTTGTACGGGTGTGCGTAAGCGTACCCTTTGGGATCTTGCTACGCGTAGCGTCTCGTAGAGAAGCTCGTCGTAGACATCGCTAATTCATCATCTAAAGCATTTAAAGCATTCCCAATATCTCTAATGCTGTATCCAAATGCCATTTAACCCGATAGAGTCCAAACAATTTCTCTTGACTGTACCGTGCTGGATACTCTAGTTTCCTGCCTTCCATTGTCACCTTGAGCAATGCTGACTGCTCTGGTGTCGGTGTTCCCATAGCTTCTAGTGTCGCTTCTAGCGCTTCTACTTGAGAAAGTATAGGAGATTTCAATCCTTTATTTTCCGACACTTGCTTGCAGGCCATAACACAATACGCTTGGGTTAAGCAAATTTATCTGTTAAGGCAGGCAGGGGGAGCAGGGGAGGCTTCGGGAGCAGGGGGAGAGAAAAAAGCTTAACTGAACTGTATTGGGCTATAACAGGAAAAGTGAGAAGTGCATTAATGTATGATGCCTTATCAGCAGGGTTTCCTATTGCTTGGATGCCGTACTGTATTAGACACAAATCGCGTAACGCTCTCAAGCTTCTAACTTCTAATTCTGTGCGCGTAAACATAAAATAGAGTTACCTCTTATAAAAGTGGGAATCGGTGGGCAACAAGTTTCTCAGGCTAAGATGCCCATCGATTTAAGATTATCCACTGATATACACGTGGAGAAGAACTTTATTTGTATTTCTATACAATGTCTAAAAATAAAGGTAATCCAGATAACTTAAAGCCATTCACCACGGACAGAGAGCGACCACTAACTGAATATTTACATTTGCGTGTCACTAAAGAAATGAAGGAAGAAGTAAAAGCTAAAGACGATCCTCCTGAATTTTGCCGTCAAGCTATCCAAGAGAAGCTAGATAGAGAGAAGTAACAAAAAGTTGTTAGAGTAATAGTCCAAGAGATTTAGATATATAAGTATAGATAACTAGTTACCTTCCCCTCTGCCCCCCTGCTCCCCTTGTACTGAGCGCAGTCGAAGTATGCCCATCTGCTCCCCCGCCCCACTTCGGCTACGCTCAGTGACCACCTGCTCCCCTGCCCCATTCCCCTTATCATGCAATGCCCCTTGCCTATCCACGCCGTCAACGGCAACTCGAAAGTTTAGTCCAAAAATTAGGTTTGTCGCTAGAAGCACCTATAAAGTGGGAATTGCTAGATTTAGCGCTAACTCATCCCACTGTCTCTGATTCGGCAAATTATGAACAGCTGGAATTTGTTGGCGATGCAGTGGTGCGGCTGGTGTCGGCTGTTGTGTTATGGGAAAATTATCCCGATTGTCCAGTAGGGGATTTTGCGGCAATTCGTTCGGTGTTGGTGAGCGATCGCATCCTCGCTCAATTGGCTAGAGTTTATGGTTTAGAGTTATACTTACTAGTCGCTGGCAGTGCTACCGCCGATAAAGTTGGTCTAGAGTCACGACTGGCAGATGCTTTTGAAGCAGTTTTGGGTGCGCTTTACTTAAGTACTCAAAATCTAGAATTGATTCGCTCTTGGCTAGATCCCCACTTCCACCAACTAGCCACAGAAATTCGCCTCGATCCCGCCAGACTAAATTACAAAGCTGCTCTCCAAGAATGGACTCAGGCGCAATTTAAAGTTTTACCAGAATATCGGGTTGTGGAAATCACTCAACCGTATCGCAATCAAGAACGTTTCCTGGCTGAAGTGTGGCTGCACGGAAACAAACTAGGAGAAGGTAAGGGGCGCTCGATCAAAACTGCTGAACAAGCCGCAGCTAAAGTAGCCTTTTTAGCAATTCCTAAACCGGAAATACCCTGAAGCAAAAATACGGCTGATAAACTGATAATCAGTTGGTTGCCAGTAGTCATTTGTTCTTAGTCCCTTGTATACAAATGACTAATGACAAATGACTAATGACAAATAACTAATAACTAATGACAAACCAAATTAAAATTGCTGTCATCGGAGTTGGGCGTTGGGGAGTGCATCTGCTGCGAAATTTTTTAGCAAATCCCCAAGTGAATGTAGTTGCTGTAGTAGATCCCCATCCAGAACGATTAGCGGCGGTAAAGCAGCAGTTTAACTTAGACGAAAATGTACTATTAACAACCCAGTGGCAGGATTTAAAGACAGTGCCGGGGTTAACAGGAGTGGCGATCGCCACTCCTGCTACCACTCACTATGCTTTAATTAAAGACGCTCTCCACCAGGGATACCATGTTTTGGCAGAAAAACCCCTAACTCTCAACCCAGTAGAATGTCGAGAACTTTGCCATCTTGCAGAGCAGCATCATTTAATACTGATGGTTGACCATACTTATTTATTTCACCCAGCAGTTGAGCGAGGAAAAACTGTAGTACAAGAGGGTAAATTAGGTGATTTACGCTATGGCTACGCCACCCGCACCCATTTAGGGCCTGTCCGGCAAGATGTTGATGCGCTGTGGGACTTAGCCATTCACGATATTGCTATCTTTAACGCTTGGCTAGGTCAAATTCCTGTGCAGGTACAAGCAACGGGTACGGTGTGGCTACAGGGAGCAGGGAGCAGGTGGTCACTGAGCGTAGCCGAAGTGGGGCAGGGGGCAGAGGTGAGTTTATACACAGATTCTCCTTTGGCTCAAGGATTAGCTGATTTAGTATGGCTGACACTGACATACCCAGATGGCTTTCAAGCTTATATTCACCTGTGCTGGCTGAATCCTGATAAACAGAGACGGCTGGGGATTGTAGGTAGCCTTGGTAGCTTGATTTTTGATGAAATGTCATTATCATCACCTCTCACCCTGCTACATGGAGAGTTTAAACATCAGGGCAATCAATTTATTCCTGTAAATCAAAAGCAGGTAGTAGTGGAATTAGAACCAGGTGAGCCATTGCAGCGCGTTTGCTCTTGCTTTGTTGTCTCTATTCTCAACAATACTCTCTCCGAGGTTTCATCTGGCTGGGTAGGCACTGAGTTAGTAGAAATTCTTGTTGCTTTAACAACATCTCTTGAACAAGGTGGCAAACCTGTTTTTCTTAATTGATATCATAACCCCATCGCCAACCCCTCCCCGTTCTTCGGGCTTTGGTTAGAATTACCCCCCTGAATCCCCCCACTTTGCCAAAGCTACGCTTTGTCTCCCCTTCCGAAGAGCCTACGGTGTACACACATCTCTAAAAATCCTACCCACCCAATATTTCTGTTCAAGTGAAAGTCTCACACTGAGCAAATATCCCGCCCGGAACTTTAGTTCCGGGCTGATAAGCCAAAGTCCTCTAAAAGAGGACTAAACAAGAAATTTAGTTTAGTCCTCTTTTAGAGGACTTTCCGTTATGAGACTTGGAATTTATTCCGAGGCGGATACACTGCACCAACACTTGTGTATACACCGTAGTTCCGAAGAGCGGGGAGCAGGGTGGTTTCATACGAAAAAAGAAAAATACATAAGTCTTGATTTCTCGTTTTGTGTCCAGGCTTTTTCCCTCACTTTCATTCCTTTCCCCCACGGGGGGAGAGGCTTTGAAACCCAGTTTTTGGTTTTCTCTGCTTGTATGAAACCACCCTGCCTCCCAAAGAGCAGGGAGGGGTGCAATAACTGTGGAAATCATAACTATTTATCCGCACATGATATCAAGAGCTAGTTGTGTAGAATTGTTGTCATAATTTCATCTTCTTTGCCAGTTGCAAATTTAGCAAAATGCTCTGCTAAGGATGGTGCAAGTATTAGGGGATTGCTAAACCCAGAAAAAACATGAATACCGTCAAATCCTGGGATAGCACCAATTAATGGCAGTTTATTGCTACTAAATGCTACTAAGCAATGATGCCAAGTCCCTGGTAAATTTTCCAATGCTGGCAAAATTTGACCAACACTGGTTCGCAACCATTTTTCACTCGCCTCTGAGTTTACCTTGGCATGAGGATCTGTGAGAACGCGGCTAATTTGACCGATGCGGAAGCTACCATCTTGAAACTGAATTGCACCCGCATCTAAAATTGGCGGTACTGGCTCATTACCAAGTTCATCCCATAATTCATCAACTTGAGTAGATTTGGCTTCTAATTGAAAGCGTTGCACATTAGCTGGCATAACTAAGGTGCGTAACTTGACATCAACGGCTGGGGTTTCAATAATTTCTGCGTGGGTAAAATACAACTTGATGGGAATACCAGCAGATTTTAGAAGTTGGCGGCTGAGTCCACCCGCACAAATGACAACTTTAGCGCTGTGGAAAGTTGCAGTAGTTGTTTTGACACCATATTGCAATACTTGCAATACTTGGGTAATGTGCATTTCGCCGCCAGCCCGCTCAAAAGCTTGAATGTAAGCTTGTGCTGTTTTTTCTGGGTGAATATGACCATGTTTGACAGTTAAAGCCCCAGATATCGCCTCTCGATTTAGCAATGGTTCTAACTCACAAGCTTCTTGAACACCGAGTAAACGAGGTGGAATGGCAAAATGATTATATGATGCAGCAGTTGCTTCTGGGTCGTTATGGGCAGAAATAGTAAGTAATAAATCTAATTCTCGAAATTGGATATCAGCGTCTAACTCTTGAGATAAGATACGGTAACGTGCGATCGCTTCTTCGCACAATAGCCGAGTTAGTGGCGTATTACCTGACCAATAGGAAAGCCCACCATAACTATAACGAGTTGCATTCTTTGGTGTGCTGTGTTGCTCCAACAAAAGTACAGAAAAACCAGTTTTAGCCAATTCATAAGCGAGTGCAGCACCCGTAATTCCCCCGCCAACCACAATCCAATCGTAGGTTTTCATATTAAATATCTTTCTTAATTACGAATTACGAACTTGTACTGCCCTTCGACTTACCTCGACTTCTCTACGAGACGCTACGCGAACGCTCGGCACAAGTCGCTCAGGAACCGCGTAGCCGTTGGCGTGGTCACTGAATCTCGACTTCGCTCGATTTCCGCGTAGTCGTACCCCTCCGGGGAAGCAAGCTACGCGGAGCGTCTTGTAGAGAAGTGCAGCCTCTCCAAGAGTTGTATTACGAATTACGAATTATCATAAGTTGCTTGTAAACGTTGTAAAAGATATTCTCCCGCAAGGATAGGGGGATAAATAGGCGATTGTTCTTTCTGGCAACTTTCCAGACAAGCAATTTCTGTATCATCATTAGGATGACAGAAAAAAGCGATAGAATACCGGGACTGGTTCACCCTGTTATCACAGGGAATCATCACTCGATGCTTGGTTGAGCAAAATACATGATTTGTCCAACGTTCCATTAAATCGCCAGTATTGACTATTACAGTATCAGGAATTGCAGGCGCAGCAATCCATTCTCCTGATGCTGTCTGTACTTCCAACCCTCCAACGTCATCTTGGAAAAGTAAGGTAATACTGCCATAATCGGAATGTTCGCCAGCACGCACTTGTCCGGGTTTCGGTGGTATTTGCAATGGAGGATAGTGGAGCGATCGCAAGGTATGATTTTGTTGATTATGTCTGATAGTAAAAAAATCTTTTGGCAATTCCAACGCCGATGCATAAGCTTGTAATATCGTGTTGGCAAGTTCTGTGCAACTATCATAAAAGGCGACAATAGAAACATCTATCCCTACAGCCGTTTGTTTGTTTAGATTAAGCGCCTCTTTCAAGTCGCCTGGTTTATTGGGATCAAGATGTTCTCTCTCCATTCCAACGTAACCCGTATTACTAAACTCATCACTCCAAGCTTGCTTTTGCTTAACTTCTAAAGGTAAATTGAAGAAAGATTTGCTGTGAGTGAATACTTCTTTGATTAGGTCTTTTGATATTCCCGAATTTTGCAAGTATATGAAACCAATTTCATGACAAGCTTGATAAATTTGTTTGACAACAGCTTGCCGAGTTGCTGCGTTGCCATTGATGAAAGCAGTTAAATCAATTACTGGAATGATGACCATTGATATTTGGAGATTTTTTATTTTGTTTAATTATTTAGCGTTGCTGATTGCGGTATGAAAAATAATTTTGCGTTATTTCAAAATCCTTGTAGAGACGTAGCAGTGCTACGTCTCTACATCCAAATTCATACCTCCATTCAGCAACACCAATTATTTAATGTGAGTTCGACGAACCTCTCCCTCCCAACCTGCCTCTGGAAAACGGAAAGGGAGAAGCAACGATAAATCAAGATTTTTGCTCCCCTCTCCGTGTCGGAGAGGGGTTGGGGGAGAGGTCAAATAAAACTTGTCGAATTCACGTTTATTTATCGGAGGCAAAAACTTTGCTTAAAATTATTCAGATAGAGACTGACGAACATAAATCTCATGTACAGGATGTGTTTTGGGAATATTTTAACGAGACTAAGTTGATAGCCAGCGAACAATTCGGCATCAATTTAGATGTTAATACATTCTTTGAGGAATATATGGCTCAAATTCACGAATTTTTCCCGCCTTCAGGACGCTTACTTCTGGGACAATACGAGGCAAAAATAGCTGGCTGTGCTTGCTTGCGAAAGATTGATGAAGATATTTGCGAAATTAAAAGAATGTATGTCAAACCAGAATTTCGCAGAAAAGGAATTGGTCGGTCTTTATTAGAAGCTATCATCAATGAAGCTGTCTATATTGGTTACTCAATGATCCGTTTAGACAGCGCCCCTCATGCCAAGGAAGCACAGACACTTTATCGGGTATTTGGCTTTCGAGATATCGAGCCGTACTTGGAAAAAATAGAGATTCCTCTAGAACATCGAGCCAACTGGGTTTTTATGGAATTAGTTTTAAAATGATCAATATTCGTTGTGAAACTCTGGCAGACTACACAGTAATAGCTGAGGTGAATATGTTAGCCTTTGGGCAGGAGAACGAGGCTAAACTTGTAGAGAAAATTCGCGGTTCTGACCGCTATATTTCAGAACTTTCTCTAGTTGCAGAGGTTGAAAATGTTGTAGTAGGTCATATTTTATTTAGCTATATTGACCTAGTGGGTGAAGAAAGATTACAGGTGCTTAGTTTAGCGCCTTTGGCAGTTCTTCCACAGTTTCAAAGACGAGGAATTGGTAGTGCATTAATCAAAGCAGGGTTAGAGATAGCAGAGACTAAGAAAGAAGCCATAGTAATTGTACTAGGTCATCCCGAATTTTATACTCGCTTTGGCTTTAAAAGTTCTGTTGTTTATGGAATCGAGTCTCCTTTTCCAGTACCAGAGCAATTCTTCATGGTTAAACCACTGCAAAGTTATCAAGAAAATTACAAAGGAAAAGTTCTTTATCCACCTGCTTTTGATGAAGTCTAATTTCTAAATCTCTCTCCTAAAAGGCTACGGTGTAAACACAAATGTTGGTGCAGTGTATCTATCCAGCCTCGGAATAAATTCCGAGTCTCATAACCAAAGTCCTCTAAAAGAGGACTAAACAAGAAATTTAGTTTAGTCCTCTTTTAGAGGACTTTGGCTTATCAGCCCGGAACTTTAGTTCTGGGCGGGATATTTGCTCAGTGTCGGACTTTCACTTGAACAGAAATATTGAGTGGGTAGGATTTTTAGAGATGTGTGTACACCGTAGTCTAAAAGGAGAGACTTTGAATTTACCCCTTCTCAATGCGGGAAGGGGGTTATATTATGTCCGCTTGATTACTTATTAAATCCGAAGAACTCCACCCCCAACCCCTCCCCGCACGCGGGGAACTCGGGGCCCCCTCTGGGGATTAGGGGCAGGGAGACAAAGCACAGCTTTGGCGGGGTGGGGTTCTTTTATTATGGGTAATTTGGTGGACATGATATTAGGGCTTTACAGAGGATTGGTATTAACTAGGAACTACCAATTAATTAAACGCCCTGATTTGATGCTTTTTTGGCAACAGTTCTTAGGCGAGTCGCTCTGCTTTTACGGAGACTCTCACTTCTACGAATTCCACCAGCCATCTCATATTCGCGGCTGTCTTTGCCGTATTTAAAAGCAATTCCTGTGAGCATTTTCTCAGAGAAAGCGCCCAAAGTTTTTTCTAGCTCTTCAAGTTCTAATTTGGAAGAGTCAACCATGCTGAGATTGGTATTATGACTTTCTAACTTGGTGCGTACCTGTTCAATTAATTGTGTCAGATTTGTTAAGTTGTAAGCATCCCCAAGATCCAAATTAGGATTTATTGTTTTGAGTCCAGTGAATCTCAACTCAGCATTTTCTAGAACGCGGGATGTGCGTTTTCTCTGAGGCATAAATTTACTTCCTTGTAAGGTTTATAAATTTACTATCTTCTATTGCAATTACATTTTGGTTCAGCAAAATCCACAAATTAATTCACCGGATATGATAAAAATTATTTGTTATTTTAAAATTACTTATACGTTTTTATACTTTTAAAGGATGCGATCGCCTGCGGACTAACTGAAAATTAAGGTTTTGAAACCTGCTCGCCCCTGGTGTTGTTGCAGGCTAAACAGCTTTTGTTTGTGTAGATGGGGTTTCTAGCCGCCTATTTGGCGTTGCTGATTCCATGTATGATGTAGGATTTTGCATAATACCAAAATCCTTGTAGAGACGTAACAGTGCTACGTCTCTACATCCAAATTCATACTTTAATTCAGCAACGCCCCCTATTTTCTTTTGTAAGAAGAAGCTGGAGTCACTAAAACTTGTTCATTAGTGAGTTCAGAAGAAGCTGGAGTCACTAAAACTCCTAGTTTACTTATTATTTAAGTACTATTTATAATTAACGAAGAAATTTATGACATACAAGTTTAGTTTTACTTATATAATAACAAACATTTGTAACTAAATTGTCTACATATATAAGTACAGCTTAAGTTGTATTAACTCTAGCTTGTAGTTAACTTATTAAAAGATAAATTTTTGTAACTGATTCTCTAAAAACTGGTAGACGGATACAGCGCAGGAAGCTTTGCTATCTTGTCGTGTTTGCAAATTTTGTCGAGCTAGCGCACCGACAAAGATTTTTAGTCAACTTCCAATGCAGTTCAGCTAACAAAGTTATCTGTTAAGGCGAGCAGTTCTTGAGCAGAGAGAGAAGAGAAGCGGGTTCCCACCTTCCCCTTTCCCCCTTAACCGAGCAGTATTGCTTCTGACTCCCTCTAATAGCATTTCACGAAATTCTTGATACAAAT
This sequence comes from Nostoc sp. DedQUE02, assembly GCF_034531035.1. Taxonomy (NCBI): domain Bacteria; kingdom Bacillati; phylum Cyanobacteriota; class Cyanophyceae; order Nostocales; family Nostocaceae; genus Nostoc; species Nostoc sp. DedQUE02. The sequence goes on from NZ_JAVRBY020000002.1 coordinate 313,630, forward strand.
CACTTTTCCTGCTTCCCCTGCAAAAATCTATATCAACCTTAAGGCGAAACGGTATAACTCCTCCGATGCCTTGGGGGAGAATCGGACATTTATTCCCCCTTGGTAAATTCTTCTTTTTTTGCTTTTTGTTGTTGGTTAAATTCTGTAGCTAATTTCAGATAATAAAAATATTCATCATTCAGTTCAATATCTTGTGTCCAGTAAGGCTGGAATTGCGTAAAATTTGCCCCAACAAAACAAGCACGTTCTAAATTGGCAAGACCGTCTCAAATCACAATTGTAATGCGGATATCGCCTTTTGTGCGCGTCCAAAGTTCAGATATTCCGGGGATGTTAGTAAGGTCTAGTATAGTGCAGTATTGCTATAATGATGGATAGAAAAAACTAATTTTGAAGTGAATGCCTGCTAAAGATATTTTTCATTATGCCGTTAGGAAAGGATTAGAAAAGCAGGGTTGATTAATTACTAATGACCCTTTGAAGATTGAATTTGGTGATGTTGAAATGTATATTGATTTAGGCGCAGAAGAAATTTTGGCAGCCGAAAAATCCGGAGAAAAAATAGCAGTTGAAATTAAAAGTTTTATTGGTGCATCAAATATTTCTGAATTCCATACAGCAATTGGACAGTTTTTTAATTATCGTGTCGCCTTAGAAGAGCAAGAACCTGAAAGAGTTTTATATTTGGCTGTGCCTTTAGGAATATATAACGCTTTCTTTAAGTTGCAGTTTATTAAAATAGTTATTCAGCGTTCTCAACTAAAATTAATAATTTACGATCCGATTCAGGAGGTAATTGTAGAATGGAAAAACTAGAGCAATATCAAAACTATATTCAACAAGCCATAACAGAATATGCTAATTTAGGTTCATCAAAAGATGAAATAGAACAACAATTAATTTTTGATACAGTTCGCAACCACTATCAATTAATGTATGTTGGCTGGAAAAATAGACGGCGGCAGCATGGCTGTGTTTTGCATATCGATATCAAAAATGACAAGATTTGGATACAGCATGATGGAACTGAGATTGGCATTGCTAATGAGTTAGTAGATTTGGGAGTTCCTAAAGAAGATATTGTGTTAGCATTTCATGAACCTTTGGTGAGGCAATATACAGGTTTTGCAGTTGATTAAGTTCAACATGGATTTTATAGACTTATTGGAAAGAATTTAGGATGAATATCCATTTTTGCGTAAGTCCTAGCTTTGTTGGGTTGCGCTTTGCTTAACCCAACAAAGCCCCAAAAATGTTGGGTTTCGTTCCTCAACCCAACCTACACAACTTAAGATTTTTGACGCGAACTCAAGTGTATTGATTTAATCCTGGATTCTGAATTCTTGCTAAACTATTGGCGCTGCAACTACACCCTTTACCTCTAAAGCAGCTGCAACCCGTAAAATTAAAGCTTCATTATATGGTGCTGCTATTAATTGCACGCCGAGAGGTAAAGCATTTGGGCGTTGAACTGGCACTGATAAAACAGGTAAACCAATAAAAGATAATGGTTGAGTAAATAACCCCAAATGAGGACGGACAAGAATTTCGTCGCCATCTAAAATCATAGTTTGTTGACCAATTAGCGGCGCAGATATTGGTGTAGTTGGGGCCAGAATTACATCGACATTTTGAAAGACTTCTCGAATGCGATCGCGATACCAGCTTCTAAACCGTTGTGCTTGCAGATACCAACTACTAGGAATTAACGCGCCAGCCAAAAAGCGATCGCGTGTGGCTGGATCGAAATCTTCAGGACGATATCGCAACTTTTCCCAATGCAGATTTGCACCCTCGCTAGCTGTAATTACAAAAGCTGCTGCACGCGCGCGGTGTGTTTCTGGTATAGTTACATATTCACTGACTTCTATTGCATCAGCTACTTTTTGCACTGCTGCTAAAGCTTCCGGTTCTGCACCTTTGACAAAGTAATCAGCTGCAATGGCAATTCTGATATTAGAAATATCTTGTTTGAGTTGTGGTAAACATAATTCAGGCAGACGCTTTGTACAAATGGGATCGCGATCGTCTTCTCCTTGAAGCAGATCAAACACCGTAGCGATATCTTGAACCGAACGCGCAAAAGGGCCAATGTGGTCAAAACTGCTAGAAAATAAAGCTACCCCAGCACGAGATAACCTTCCGTAAGTCGGCTTGAAACCAAAAACGCCACATAACGCCGCCGGAACGCGAATTGAACCATTAGTATCAGAACCCAGCGTTAGCGGTACTAACCCAGCAGCAACAGCAGCAGCCGAACCACCCGATGAACCACCAGCAACTCGCTGTAAATCATGGGGGTTGTGAGTAGCACCATAATGAAAATTTTCCGTTACAAATCCATAAGCGTACTCATCCATATTCAAAGCGCCAATCAACACAGCACCCGCTTGTTTCAGCTTCGCCACTGCGGTTGCATCAAGGCTTGCGGCGGGATTTTCTGCATTGATTTTTGACCCCGCCAGAGTTGTTAAACCAGCGATATCAAAGAGATTTTTCACCGCAAAAGGAACACCAGCAAGGTTTCCAGGATTATTACCTTGGGCAATCTCTTTGTCAATGAGTGCTGCATCTGTTAAAGCTGTCTCAGCAGTTATAGTCGTAAAACAGTTGAATAGATGATTTTGCGTTGCGATTCGTGCTAAAGCAGCCTTGGTGACATCCACGGCGCTAACCTTGCCTTCACGCACAGCAGCAGCTATTGATACAGCATCATTCATGGTTCAAAAACTGGTGCAACTTCAATATCTTCTGGTAAAGGGAAATCATTTACAAGATTAGCGATCGCTCTAATTCTCTCAAAATTTGCCACCACACCATCACGATACTCATCTCTGATTTCCAAATCCAACAACAACCCCATTTGGTCAACATACTCACCGACATCAAACTCTTGTGTTCTCATCTCTCCTCCTCCGCTCCCTCTGCATTCAGTATATTCTCTGATGCACTTGAACAAGCAGGTAACTGATAGTAGAATTTTTAATTATTGCTATTTAAAAAACTAGTAAAAAGTATGACTTATATGGTTTGAGATATCCTTTGTAACCAACAACTAAATTACCTAAATACTATGAAAGCTGATGGCATTGATTGGAAAATTTCAGTATTAATTTTTATTGTTATGTTGTGTGGTCAAAATTTATTAAGAAGTTGTGGCAGAACTAAAGTACCAATAAATTACAGTCCTTACAATGCTATACGAGGAAGAGAATATTCTAATCGTTGCGAATGTCCTTATGATATAGCTGAAGATCACAGTATATGCGGAAATCGTTCATCTTATAGTAACTCCGGTGGCAGGGAACCGAACTGTTATGTAGGTGATATTTATGGCTATCCTCCTCAATAATTTATTCTGTTTCTCAATGCCTAATACCCACTGAAAAAGAAAAGCAAATTCCTGAAATTAAACCTTATAAAGCGATGCACTGTATCTAATGTTTGATTTAGGTTTAGGAGAAACGTTTTTCCTAAATTAATTTCAAGGTTTATCCTGTCGCAAGAAAGGCGAGAATCAGAATAGGTTAGTTCAGGAAATGTTACCTTGGTTTAGGGACTATCAGTTAGCCCCTGCCTTTCCTAGTTACAAAAATAGCGATAATATGTAGCTCCATTACTATCTATCACAATATTTGTAGGTATTGGATTTTGGTATGGGGAAGCTTCAATAAGTTCACCACTTAGATTAAAACTTCTTTTGTTAAGCAATGTAATAGTTCTTTCCCCACAACTAATAACAGCATTAGCTTGGCGGATAACTTGCCCATCTTTGTGCATCATCCAGAAATTATAATTGCCATTATTATCAGTAAGAATAGAGTCAGTATCTAACCCTACAACACGACTACCCCCTTCATTTAAATCAACCCAATTCTCGGCCGCAGCAGGTAACACAGTAGACATAGCCAAGACTAGACCTAATAGCAAACTTTTCATAACACACCTAAAAAATTCATCATCTCTTAGGCGTTAGCGCTTAGTCATCAGGAACTTTAGGGATATTATATGAAGTTCTTGTATGGCAACCGTAACTCACTCATAGTAAAAGTAACTGTCCTTGAATTACTGAACCTAAATGTTGTTATATTTTCTTCCACCTTTTAGCTTAAATATTTCAGAAAAACCTATATAAAACAAAAAGCTTTAAGATACCTTAAAGCTTTTTATCTCTTATTATTTATTTAATTTAAAATTTGTCTGTTGGACTAACATAGCGATGTAATTGAGTCCTTGTTCTTTGCTTTTGCAAAATTTACCGAATCCATTTGGTTTAGCACCAAAACAGAAAAAGCGTATAACATTGCGACATACAGCATAAACTCAAAAACAAGGAGTTCTATTTTGACAGAACTTATTTTGACCCTTTCTGCCTTTATCTCAGCATCCAATATATCCGTCCAATTTTCTAGCCACTCTCCATCAACGTCCTTAACAAATTGGTATATGGCATCAACTCCCATAAGCCTTTTAGAGCGTCTTAACTCTCTGGCGCTCTCTAGAGCAACTCTTGCTCTAGTAACTTTCTGTTCTTTGGGAATTTCAACTTGATAGGACATCATGGCTTTAACTCCTTATCTGTCTATATCAATTTTAGAATAACAGTTTTTCGGGATTTGGTCACTACACTGGAATACTTCTTGTCCAATTCTTGACTCAATTTGATGGACTGTTGGGTTATAACTTACAAACAAACCCCGATCAATTCCCCAATATTGTAAAGTATCTAACCATTTTTGCTGCTTTGGTTGAGAAAGTGTACCTTGAATAGTAGTTATTTGAACAGAAAGAGGTAAATTGGTTAGTCCAGAAGCAAATAAATCTGTTGCCATTGATAGATCCGCAATATAAGAATGAAATGTATCACCTCCAAAAAATTCTATTAATTGGCATATTTTCTCAACTAAAGAAGTATCATTTCCTTGGAATTTACCAGCCATTAATTCTTTTTTCCAAGTTTCTTTTTTTGGATCTCTCTCATTAATCCAAAGGGGGAATAAATATTCGTACCAATACATCTCTATTGGTGTCAGTGAGGACAGTTCAGCATCCTTGTCCTCTTTGGGTATTAATTGTAGTTCTAACCAAAATGTTGCATCTTCTATCAACTCTTCCAAAAGAAGCATTACGTGTTTTTTAGATACCAGTTGTCCAGATTTTTTATCAGCAATCCATCTACTCATTTCCCTTAGCCTTGATGCCAAATTTGGATAAGTATCTTGAGAATCTTGAATTAATCTTACTAAGTTAGACCTGATTTCATCTGGAGATTTTTGCACGCTAAATTTACTACCTAAATAATCGATTTGCCCTGGTGACAGCTATGCTAGTTGAGCGCCACTCGTAAGGATTCGGTTTTGATAACCATACCGTAATTGCACAAGCTTGAGCCGAGAATTTTTGCTTGTTCCCATTGTTCGCTTTTGGTGATATATGACTCATATTTGATTTTTGAAATATACGTAGGGTGCGTTATGCCTCTGACTAACGCACCATGCAAAGGCTTTGATACCGTACTCTCGGCGATAACACACTCTACACACACTTAGATTTTTTCATAAATCAAATCGGATTCCTATATGTAGAATAGTGTTCATGGTAATTAATTAACAAATGCGATTAATTTTATACAGTAAACCCGGCTGTCATTTATGTGAAGGCTTGCAAGAAAAGCTAGAACAAATCGAAAATATCAGTTTTGAGTTAGAAGTTAGGGATATTACGACTCGTGAAGATTGGTTCGGTGCATATCAGTATGAAGTGCCGGTACTTTTTTTATCGAACCGCCTTCGCGCAGAAGACGCAGAGGGGAGTGAGAAATTATTGCCACGCCCTTCTCCTCGTGCTAGTGTGCAGCAGTTAGAGCAAATGTTGCGTAAGTATTTAGCCAATTAGAAAAAAATAATGCAGAATAAGCGCAAGATTAAGAATGTGACGAGGTTCACAACATGAAATTGCGGGAATTACTAACGGCGGTAGACAGTGTTGAGCAATTGCCAAACCTTCCGATGGAGGATGTGGAAGTTAAGGGTTTGAAGACGAATTCCCATGCTTGTCGTGTGGGAGATTTGTTTATTGGGATGCCTGGTACGCGAGTCGATGGTGGAGAATTTTGGCAAAGTGCGATCGCATCGGGGGCTGTAGCTGCGATCGTTTCTCCCGAAGCTGCCCAAAAAAATCCTCCCACAAATCAGGCTGTGGTCATTAGTGCAAGTAACATAACTCAAGCTTGTGCCCAGATAGCCAGTGCTTTTTACGGTTATCCGGGGCGAAAACTCAAGCTAGTAGGCGTAACTGGTACAAATGGTAAAACTACAACTACTCATCTCATAGAATTTCTGCTCATCAAAGCTAATTTAGCTACAGCTTTGATGGGAACTCTCTACACTCGTTGGGCAGGTTTTGAGCAAACGGCTGCCCACACTACGCCCTTTGCAGTAGAACTACAACAACAGCTAGCGGAGGCTGTAAAGGCTGGTAGCGAGTTTGGGGTGATGGAAGTAAGTTCTCACGCTTTGGCCCAAGGTAGAGTGTTGGGTTGTGAATTTGAGGTGGCGGTATTTAGTAATCTTACCCAAGACCATCTCGACTATCACAGCGACATGGAAGACTACTTTGCTGCCAAAGCGTTGTTATTTAGCCCTAATTATCTCAAGGGACGGGCAATAATTAATGCTGATGATTCCTACGGAAAGCGGTTAATTGCCTCGTTAGATTCTGAGCGGGTTTGGAGTTACAGTGTCAACGACAACAGTGCCGATTTATGGATGAGCGATTTAAGTTACCAGCCAAATGGTGTTAGTGGGACATTACATACACCAAAAGGTGACGTAGCTTTTCGATCGCCCCTTGTCGGACAATATAATTTAGAAAATCTTCTTGCAGCCGTCGGAGCAGTTTTACACTTAGGGTTAGATTTGCAGTTAGTGGCATCTGTGATACCTGAGTTCCCCGGAGTTCCCGGACGAATGGAACGGGTACAAATTAATGCCGACCAAGATATTAGCGTGATTGTAGATTATGCACACACACCCGATAGCTTAGAAAATTTGCTGAAAGCCGCACGTCCGTTTATACCTGGCAAAGTGATTTGTGTATTTGGTTGTGGAGGCGATCGCGATCGCACCAAGCGCCCAAAAATGGGTAAAATCGCTGCTGAGTTAGCTGATGTGGCAGTGGTGACATCAGATAATCCCCGAACTGAAGACCCAGAAAGGATTTTGCAAGATATTTTAGCGGGAATAGCTGATACAGTGCAGCCAACAGTAATTTGCGATCGGGCGATCGCAATTCGTACCGCTATTTTACAAGCACAACCCGGTGATGGAGTCTTGCTAGCTGGTAAAGGTCACGAAGACTACCAAATTCTCGGCACTGAAAAAATCCATTTCGACGACCGAGAACACGCACGCGACGCTTTACACGAAAGATTCAAAATAGAACGTTAATTTATTTCGGCATCCCTTCTCTGCGAGATGCTTTCCACGTTCACGTAGCGTCCCGTAGGGAAGTGGTACGGCTTACCTCGGCACAAGTCCGCTCAGGGGAAGTGGACATGGGGCATTGGGCATTGGTAACTCTTCCCCATTCCCCATTCCCCATTCCCCATTCCCCATTCCCCAGTTTTTTATAATTCATGTTTATTTCCGTGGGGATTTTGTAAAAAATGCACATATAAAGGTGAAAATCGAAGACAGAATTATTTCTTGCTTCATCCTTTTTGTGCGTGACTCATGAATGTTTCTCTAGCTAAGGATCTGTCTGTTTATCAACTGGTAATGGGAGTGCAAGCGCCTCCCAAGCCATTGTCCCTCAGTCCTGCTACTCTGCTATCACTAGTGAGAGCGCAAATTGACTTACTAATTGAGGAGCAAATTGCAGCTACTTTATGGGTAAAGCTACCACCAGAAAAAATTTGGCAATCAGAATTAGGGCGTTATCAATCCTCGGTAGGTGCGTCTAGTCTCATTTATAGTTGCCAGATTGAAGAGAGCGAGAGAGATGAAGGAGAGGGAAAAGTAAATGCCTCTTCATCTCCTTCATCTCCCTCATCTTTGCATTATGTCCCCGTTCACCTACCACCAGATAGCCAATTGCGACGGGAAAATTTTCTGATGGTGTTATCGCCCCAGTTTTGCAGTTTAATTTTGGCTCATCGACCACTTAAAAAGCGCAAAAATCAAACATTAGGGAAGGTAAATACAAATAAAAACCAGCCGTTGTTGATTATAAATACTGTTGAAGGGAGAGTAATTCAGCAAGTATTAAATGGAATCAAACAAGCAATTACGCCAGAATCATCCCCAATATCTGCTGATTTTATTTGCCCGACTGTGCCCCAAGGCATACTCATGAATCAACTGTTTGCAAAACAACTCCTGCGACAAGATGAAATTAATCGTCAAATCATTAAAGTACGCAGTACTAAATTGCAGCAGCAAAATCAAGAACTGCACAACAAAGAGCAACTCAAAGATGAATACCTGAAGAATGTATGCCAGGAATTGCGTATACCGCTAACCCACATGAAGACAGCACTTTCGTTATTGAATTCTCCTAATCTCAAACCCCCCCAGCGACAACGTTATTTACAGATGTTAAATACCCAGTGCGCCCAGCAAAACTCCCTGATTACTGGTTTGTTGGAACTGGTGCAGCTAGAACGCAATTTGGAGGAGACTACTTTAGAGTCGGTGCGTCTCTCAGAGATTGTACCTGGAGTAGTTAGTACCTACCAACCTGTAGCCCAAGAAAAAGGGATTATGCTAGCCTACACCGTACCCACAGAACTCCCATCTGTTTGGTGCGTGAATGGTGGTCTGAGGCAAATTGTAATTAATTTGCTGCACAACAGCATTAAATTTACTCCTGATGGTGGTCAAGTATGGGTGCGTGCCCGTATTCAAGGCGATTATGTGCAATTAGAATTCCGCGATACAGGTATCGGTATTGCCGAAAGCGAGATTTCCAAAATCTTTGATCGGTTTTATCGTGTGCGTACAGCAGCAACTGAAGATTATGGTGGTGCTGGGTTAGGGTTAACAATAGTACAGCAATTGCTACTGCGCTGTGGCGGATCTATTTCTGTAAAAAGTAAATTATCTGAAGGTTCTACCTTTACAGTGCAACTGGCAAGTGTTGGCACTAACCCAAAAGCGATCGCTACAGAAAATGAGTTATGAGTGAAAAAAACTAAACAAGCCCCAAACCCTGCCTCCCCTGCTCCCCTGCCCCCCTGTCTTATCATTTAGCCATTCTACTTATTTAATGTGGCGAATTACTTCGGCAACTGACCAAGCTTGAGCGATCGCTCCTCTGGGTGTGTGAGGTGAATCACCATCAAAAATCTCAGAAATCGAACCAAAACAAGCGTCAAATTGGAAGTGATCTAGTAGAGGTTGCCAATCAAAAGGTAGCGATTGTTCGGGATAAAAACGTTGCCAAGCCCGAATATATGGCCCAATTAGCCAAGCCCAAACAGTGCCTTGGTGATAAGCGCGATCGCGTTGCTCTTGGTTGCCTTCGTATTTTCCTTTATATTCGGGATCGCCTGGATCGAGACTGCGAAGACCATAGGGGGTGAGCAAGCTAGTAGTTGCCAAATCTAATATCTGACACCCTTGCTGTTCAGAAAAACCGCAATGGTGCAGCGACAGCGCCAAAATTGCATTGGGACGAATTTGAGAATTCCGGCGATCGTCCGGTTCAATAGTATCGTACAGATAACCTAGCTGAGGATTCCAGAACTTTTGTAGCGAGGTTTTTACAAGTTGTGCTTGTTGAGCATAACGCTGTGCTTGTTTACTAAGACGTACTGGCGAGCCATACTCAAGCTGGCTCAAGCGCTCTGCCCACTGACTTAGCCAACACAAAGTAGAATACCACAGCGCATTGATTTCCACCGGCTTCCCGTGACGGGGAGTAACGGCAAGTGACCCAATTATCACATCCATCCAAGTTAGGGCGACACCACGAGTATCCCAACTAACTAGCCCATCAGTAGCATCGACTTGGATATTAAAATGTGTACCACCGACAAATGCTTTGTAAATTTGCTGTACTATCGGAAACTGCTCTGCCAAAAAATCCCAGTCTTGAGTAGCTTCTAAATAAAGTCCTAAAGTTTCAATCCACCACAACGCCGCATCAATACTGTTATAAATTGGTTCGCCATTGACATCAGGAAATGCATTAGGAATCAAACCGTGGCGACAATAATGCCCAAAAGTTCGCAATACTCCTTTAGCCAGGTCAAAGCGCTGGGGAACAAGTGCCAATCCCGGTAAGGCGATTAATGTATCGCGTCCCCAGTCATTAAACCAGTGATAACCAGCAATAATCGTGGGGCCTGCAATTGAAGCTCTATAAACGATAAACTGATCGCTTGCTTTGAGTAGTTTTTGCCAAATTAGGGATTGGGGAAGGTGGGGCCCCCTCTGGGGATAAGGGGTAATGGGGATTGGGGATTGAAAAGAGGCAGAGGGGAGGGGTGCAGGCGGCAGAGGGAAAACCTCTTCTTCCTTGCTCCCTGCTAAGAGCTCCCTTGCTTCTTCCCCAGTCCCCAGCGATGCACTGAGCTTGTCGAAGTGTTCCCAGCGATGTACTGAGCTTGTCGTTCGCGGAGCGTCTCGAAGAGAAGTCTCCCCAGCCTGTCCTTGACTCCATCCAAAAATCTTTGAGAGCCTTTCTTGCTCTGCTTCCACGGCTTCTGCAAAGCTTTTGGGGGTAAGAATACCTGATGCCGAGTCAGGAAAACCTACTCGCGCTTCTAAAGTCACTGTATCTCCTGGTTGCAGTCTGACTATCAAGTAACCAGGGCTGTAGAGGTCTTCCTTGTCGCCTAATCCTCGTTTCGTCTCTTCAGACAATCCATAATGCCAATACCAAACAGCATCTGGTTGATAATTTCCTTGTGTCCAGCGCAAGTGCCAAGGTATACCGAAATACCCAGAATTGATTGCTTGTAGACAGACTTGCTGTTGCCCTAGTAATTGTGAAAACTTTAATTCTTGACTAGCAGTCTGCTGGTGATGAAAGTCACGTTCTGCGATCAATAGTCGCAACCGTAAAATCGCTGCATGGCTTCCCTCGTAGCGATACTGAATTAAAATCCGATGACAAAATTGGGCAGGGGTATTGGGTATTGGGCATTGGGCATGGGGCATAGGGCAGGGGGCAGGGGGCAGAGGGGAAAACTCCTCTCCTTTTCTCCCTGCTAAGAGCTCCCTGCTAAGAGCTCCTTGCTCCCTTATCCCCAGCCCCCAGTCCCCAGTACCCACCAACCCATAGGGCATAACTAATTGTCTAGTTAACTGCCAGGTATCTTGACCCCAAGTCCATTTTGGAACTGGGTTAATATCAAAATGGCGTAGCAGTTCGTAGCCTGTCCGCTCAATCTGACCTTTACCCCAAAAATTTGTCCCCAGTGCGACAACGCTTCCTAATACTTCCAAACTAGCTTCTAGGTGCGAAAACAGCAGAGTCCGCCCAGAAGGTGGGTTGGTCGCGGCAAATAGCCAACCATGATAAGTGCGTGTACGGACATCAGAAACTGTACCACTGGCAAAACTTCCCAAGCCATTGGTAAGCAACCATTCTCTTGTATCTAAATCAGGCATTTGCTACTCAAAATCGTTATGAGTATGATATAGTCGTAACAGATCGTAATTAAACTGTGAGAGCGTGGATGGGTGAATTTTACTTGACCCAAATTCCAACGCTATTAAACCGATAAAGGAGAATTAGGTTAATGTCCCTTACTTACGGAACCGAAGGAAGCCTCCGCGTTGGTCAACAAGCTCCCGATTTCACAGCAACGGCTGTGGTAGATCAGGAATTTAAGACAATTAAACTTTCCGATTATCGCGGGAAGTATGTCGTCCTGTTTTTCTACCCACTAGACTTTACCTTTGTTTGTCCTACTGAAATCACAGCATTTAGCGATCGCTACGAAGAATTCAAAAAAATCAATACTGAAGTCCTTGGGGCTTCTGTTGACAGTGAATTCTCGCACCTCGCCTGGATTCAAACAGATCGTAAGTCTGGTGGCGTCGGCGACCTGAATTATCCTCTAGTCTCCGACATCAAGAAAGAGATTAGCGCCGCTTACAACGTTCTTGACCCAGCAGCAGGCATTGCCTTGCGTGGTCTGTTCATCATCGATAAAGATGGTATCATACAGCACGCCACTATTAACAATCTAGCTTTTGGTCGCAGCGTTGATGAAACCCTGCGGACATTACAAGCAATTCAGTATGTTCAGTCTCACCCAGACGAAGTTTGCCCAGCCGGTTGGCAACCTGGTGACAAGACAATGAATCCTGACCCAGTGAAGTCTAAAGTCTACTTCTCTGCTGTCTAAATTTAGCTAGCAAACTCTAATCCATCCTGCTGGAGTTGAGAGCAAAATAAATGAGAACCACAGATAAATAGAGATACACATTAAACAGTGTCAACCTCCGTTTCTATCTGTGGTTTTCTCATAAAATGGTATTTAAATAATCATCATGATTAATTATTTCTATACCTCACCCATAGAGGAACCGCTATATCCAATAACTCTTTGCCAATCTAAAATCCATAATACTATTAAGTAAAGTGGTGTAAATAATTCAAGGTTTGTAGTAGGGACTTTAGTCCTCTTATGAGGGCTGAAGCCCTCACTACGAACTGATATCAATATTTTTTACATTACTTAATCTAGTTTGATTTATTGCCACCGACTTACTTATGCTTACTTCAACTGATTTTCGTGGCTTATTAAATGAGCGATTCTTCCGCAATTTATTACCAGTTCCAGCTAGCAATAAACTAAGGTTGGCAGTAGGAACACCAGATTTTCAACTGCCAGATATTACCAACGGAAGATTAGTAAAATTGTCTGATTATAAAGGCAAACAACCCGTGTTAATTGCCTTTACTCGCATTTTCACCGAAAAGCAATATTGTCCCTTTTGTTTTCCTCACATCAAAGCTTTAAATGAAAATTACGAGCAATTCAAGAATCGCGGTATAGAAGTTTTAATGATTACTAGTACCGATGAAAGGCAGAGCCAAATAGTTGTGAGAGATTTAAAGTTACAAATGCCATTGTTGAGTGACCCAAGTTGTAGAATATTTCGTACCTATCAAGTAGGACAAGCACTGGGAGCGCCTTTACCAGCCCAGTTTGTATTAGATAAAGAAGGGAAACTCCGCTACTGGCATTTATTTTCTTTTTTGGATCACAATGCTAGTGTTGAGACATTATTAGAACAATTCAATTGAGTACTAAGATGTAAAATTAGCAATGTCCCCCCTACTTATGAAGCTGTGAGATTTTCTCATGCTGACACTTTTCCACGCGCCGATTTCTCCTAACTCGCGTCGCGTCTGGATTACTCTACTGGAAAAAGGACTTGAGTTTGAATTGGTAGAGGTAAAATTGGACGGGGAACAGTTTAAACCAGATTTTTTAGCAATTAGCCCCTTCCATCACATTCCGGCTTTAGTAGATGACGGCTTTAATGTAGTTGAATCTTTAGCAATTTTGGACTATTTAGAGGCAAAATATCCGACACCTGCGCTGCTGCCTAAAGATGCCAAAGATTTAGCGATCGCACGTATGGTACAACTGGTAACTGTAAATGAGCTTTTGCCAGCAACCATAACCTTTCTACCTCAGTATCTCGGCTTGCCTGGAGGAGATCCAGAAAAAATGCAGAAGGCGCAGCAGAAAATTGCCAAAGTGCTGAAATATTTTGAAAATTTATTAGACGATCGCCCTTACTTTGCTAGTGAAAATCTGACTCTTGCGGAAGTTGTGGCTGGAACCGTAGTCAATGCGCTACCAAATACAGGCATATCTTTGAGTGAATATCCAAAATTAAATGCTTGGTGCGATCGCTTGATAGCACGTCCATCCTGGCAAGCTACGCAAGCAACCCCAGAGACAATAGAAGCTTTTAAATCTGTGGTAGCGGCGAGAATGGCGCAGCAGAATCCAAGGTAAATTCATCAGCACCCCATTAGAGACGCGAGGCTTCACGTCTCTACAATCCAAAAGAATATATTCAAAGCCTGACTTGGTTCAAATGACTACGGGGATTGTAAGTACGTATAGCTCGGATTTTTTCATAATATTCCCGCTCTTGTTGGCTCAGGTCTTTTGGTGGAACGATCGCCACTTTCACCAACTGATCGCCGCGTCCACCCTTGGCAAGAGGCCAACCTTTGTTACGTAAACGCAGAGATTGACCAGAACGCACTCCTGCTGGTAGTTTGACATTAACTGAACCATCAGGAGTGGGTACATCAATGGATGCTCCCAGAGTCGCTTCATCTGGTGTGATTGCCACTTCGCACACCAAGTTATCGCCTTCCATTTGGAAGAACGAGTGTGGTTGAAGTTCAACTTTTAAGTATAAATCCCCGCGTTGTTGAGTCATGGGGTTGATTTGACCTTTGCCCCGCACCCGTAAGCGAGTACCAGTTTTAGCCCCAGATGGGATACGGACATCTATTGTTTCGTTGCCTAAACTAAAGCGCTTTTGCACACCATTAAATGCTTCCGCAAAAGTGAGAGTGATTGCAGCTTCACTATCTTGGGCAGTACCTGCACCTGCATCTTGAAACCCAAAATCGTTAAAACCGCCAAAACCACTTGGCGCACCTGTAGAAGTGCGGTAAGAGTAACTTTGTTGCCTACCGCGAGGAGGGGTAGCACCACCAAAGCGTCCTAGCAATTCATTGATAAACTCATCAAAATTGCCGTATTGGCTGAAGTCAAAGTTACCCATATCAGCACCGACACCGCCAGATGGGAAACCTTCACCAGCTTGTTTCCAATATTGACCGAATTGGTCGTACTTTTTGCGTTTATCTGGATCTGACACAACTTCGTAGGCTTCGCTAACTTCTTTGAAGCGTGCCTCTGCCTGTTTGTTGTTTGGGTTGACATCAGGGTGATATTTGCGAGCTAGTTTACGAAAGGCTTGTTTAATTTCGTCTGGACTGGCAGTCTTACTAACTCCCAAAATAGCGTAATAGTCTTTGAAGTCGGTTGCAGCCATCTACCAGCCTCCTATAGAATTTCCCGTTATGTTTTTTTTTAGATGAGAGATGTTTAATTTGCCTGGTATAGCGCCAAACAAAATGAATCTGATTTTAAATTAACAAAAAATATAGAAAATCAAGTGTGGTTCTCGCTCACCGAGCGATCGCAATTTCCGTACTCCGATTTTTCTGATAAGCGGATCAGGTTGTCTAGTCCTTCTTCCAGGCTGGGGGGAGCATCCCGCAGTTGACGGTGCATCCGCAAAATGACTTCTTCTGGAACCTGGCGCGATCGCCTTTTATTTCGTGCCAAACACAGCCAAACTGGCGTATCCGCCCAAATCCCCCTAATGTCAGTAAAACCCAAGTCACGGGCTAAAGCAATGACTTCACGACGATGGCGGCGCTGGGCATTGGTGGCATCGAAAATAGCTATATTAGTTGTGGAAATAGCTTGCTGAAATTGCCGCTCAATTTCGCGCCAAATCAGCAACCACGGCCCCTGAACGACTTGGGAACCAAACAATTGCCCCCGGATGGCATCTGTAGAAATCAGCACCATTTGGGGGCATTCTGCCAGTAATTGTTTTGCCAAAGTTGACTTACCGCTACCTGGAAGACCAATCAACAAAATTAGTTTAGTCATTAGTCCTTTGTCCTTTGTCCTTTGTTATTTGTAACTATTAACCAATGACTAATGACTAATGACCAATGACCAATGACTAATGACTAAATGATGGTTCCATCGGGAATTACAGCATTTTTCAGCACGACAACGATACCACTACGGATGTAGAAACCTTGACTTTCGCGGTCAGCTTCTTGCACGTTATCTTTATTGATGATTTTGACATCGTGACCGATACTGGCGTTTTTATCAATGATCGCACCGCGAATAATCGAGTCAGTAC
This sequence comes from Nostoc sp. DedQUE02, assembly GCF_034531035.1. Lineage (NCBI taxonomy): Bacteria > Bacillati > Cyanobacteriota > Cyanophyceae > Nostocales > Nostocaceae > Nostoc > Nostoc sp. DedQUE02. Next base: position 329,574 of record NZ_JAVRBY020000002.1, read on the forward strand.
CAATACCTACAGGAATGTCACCTTTTTCTACGTTACATTGGCGTTCTACAAAAGCTTGATAAAAATCTGCACCCATGAGTAGGGACTCTTCGATGACACAACCAGATTCAATTCGCGATCGCACTCCTAACACTGAATGTTGAATGCGGCAATTTTTCAAAATACAACCTTCGCCGATAATTGATTCTGTAACCTGGCATTCTAAAAGTTTACTTGGAGGCAAGTAGCGAGCGCGGGTATAAATTGGTGCGTGTTCATCGTAGAAACTAAAGGGTGGCTGAGGCTGCTGAGTTAGGGCTAAATTCGCATGATAAAATGCTTCAATTGTTCCAATATCTTCCCAGTAGTCATCAAAAAGGTAAGCTTGAACGTTGTAATCTTTAGAGGCATCAGGAATAATTTCTTTGCCGAAATCAGTCCTTTCTGTACCTTCTCTCAACAACTTGAACAAAACCTCTTTTTTAAAGACATAAATCCCCATTGAAGCGATGTAAGGCTGTTGCTGGGCTTGTTCTTTTGATAATCCCAGTACACTTGTATCAACTTGCATTTGGTGTAACGCTTCACCTTTGGGTTTTTCGCTAAAATCGATTACCCTACCAGAATCGTCAATTTTCATCAAGCCAAAATCTGAGGCGCGACGCTCATCGATGGGGATGACTGAGAGAGTAATATCAGCCCCCGTTTCCTTATGGCGCTGGATAAACTGGCGATAATCCATGCGGTAGAGGTGATCGCCTGAGAGAATTAGATATTCTTCTACATCCCATTCTTCCATTAACCACAGGTACTGACGTACAGCATCGGCTGTACCTTGGAACCAGTTGGGGTTTTCTGGTGTTTGTTGTGCAGCGAGAACTTCTACAAACCCTTCATTGAAGCCAGTAAAGTTATAGGTACGGGCGATGTGACGATTCAGGGAAGCTGAGTTGAATTGTGTCAGGACGTAGATTTTGAATATTTCGGAATTTATGCAGTTACTAACAGGGATATCGATTAAGCGATACTTCCCCGCCACTGGTACTGCTGGTTTAGCGCGGAGTTTGGTTAGTGGGTAAAGCCGAGTACCCGCGCCACCACCAAGAATGATTGATAATACTTTCTTCACAAAATTTCTCCTGACTGCCTTTCAACTCTCACTCTCAGTTTAGGACTGTCTGCCACCACAGGTAAGGGGGATCGTCTGATTCTTTGGGATGAATTTTACAGAATCTTACTGGTGATGGATAGTGAGACTGATAAGGAGAAAATATAGAACATTTGTATTAATTGGGATGAAGAAGGGGGTGCGATCGCTAGACTACTCTGACAAACTGTCAACTTTCAAAGATTATAACACTGAACCTTAAATTAATTGAACCTCTAGCGATCGCTTCCCAACTTTTGCTTACATTTGCGTATTTACCTTTATGAGAAGGATTCTCACTTTCTATAGGGGCGCTATTTGTATCAGTCTTCTGAACTATTACCTTTATCTTAACTATCACCCTTAGTAGAAGAACTTGTACTCCCTATAAAACTATGGCTAGTAGTAACAGGTGGTGGACTCACATGACTTTAGTGACCAGGATTATTGCCTCCTTTGTCAGGGCTGTCTACAGGGTCGTTTTTTACTATGTGTTCTGAACTACTATCACCTTCAGTATGAGGATTATTGCTTTCCTCAATATCGTTGCTGGGTTTGGCTACTTTTATTGGAGCAAATTGAGTTTTTTCAGAGGTTGTATCATTGAGCAATTTATCTTTATTCACTTTTAATTTCTCCTTACAGTTAATTACTAGGGTATTGGTGAGTTGTAATCGTTAGAGGATGTTTTAAAAAAGTCTTTTGCTCTCATAAGGAGCACTGCAAAGCATCTTAATACATGACTTAAACCTTGATTTTTCGTCAGAGTTAACCTAAGTCTTTACTGCAAAACTATACTTTCCAGGACTTTTAAAACATTTTCTTACAATTATAAGCTGAAAATTTCTCTTATTAATTCTTGAAATATTAATATTATTTATGACATATTTGTTTGATATCTTGATATCGCTTATGACTATTTTGATTATTATTTAAATAATCAGCAACCCAAGTACAACCTCTCTTGATTAAATCAGAATTGCTACCTGTAGTATTATTTACCTTTTTTTCTAAAAAATCTAAACTCCATATCTTGATAGTTTTATCAGCACTAGCAGTAGCAATTTCTTTGCTATCAGGACTAAAGCTTAAATCAAAAATTTCGTTTGTATGCCGTTCTAAAGTAGCTATTTTATTCCCATTGTTAGCTTGCCAAATATTTATTGTTCCATCTGGATTTGCAGTAGCAAAAATTTTATAATTTGGGCTGAACTTTCCTATGTTAGATTTATCTGCTTTATCAGTAAAAGGTTTTGGTTGGATTTTTTGTGGATCGGTTTCAAACTTCCAAATTATAATAGTTCTATCTTCACTTGTAGAAATAATGGTTTTATTATCACGCCCAAAAGTCACATATCTTACTGCCGCAGTATGCCCTTTGCCACTAAGATTAGTAATCCAAGTACCATCTTTATTCCAAATCTCAATTCCATAATCAGCAGCAGAGGCAATTAACTGACCATTAGGACTAAATTCTGCATACCATATTGTCCTGTTATGTCCATAAAGAGTGATAGGTTTTATCTCTTTTTTTAGATTAACATTTACTATGTTCCAAAGTTTTATTGTTCCATCATCGCTAGCAGAGATAACAGTATTACTATCGGGACTAAAATTTACAGAATTGACTCCTTTTTTGTGACCTTTAAGAGTCCTAACATAAGTACCGTCTTTCTTCCAAAGCTTGATTGTTTTATCAGCACTTGCAGAGGCTATATACTCACCATTAGGACTAAAATTTACACTATAGACTGCATCATCATGTGTCATTGGCTCAGAAGTTTGCACTGGAGTTCCATCAAGTTTCCAAAGTCTTAAAGTTTTGTCTGCACTTGCAGAAACAATCAATGGATCTTTCGGACTATAACTTATACTGTAAACAGTTTTTGTATGTCCCTCTAAGCGATTGCGCTCTTTCACTGAGTCAATTACTACTTTCAGTTGATTGAGTGTTTGAGAATTGTCTCCACCTAAGTGCTGCAACTCCTTGAGTGCTTGGACACTTGCAATCATTGCCTCAAGCTGATTTCCTGTATCAAAAAGTAGCTTAGGTGTTGAAATTAAAGCTCCAGAAGCGATCGCATCCCCTTGTTTCTTCTCTACTGTCTTTTGTTGTAGCAGTAATCCCAATCCCAGAGATAAGACTATAAGTGTTGCAGAAGCGATCGCAAATCTAGTTCTTTGTGATTCCGCTTTGGCTTTGGCTTCTGCTTCGTGTTGGAGTTTTTTTGCTTGCTCTAATTCTGCTCGATTTTGCCGATCGCGTCTCTCCAAACTCTTGTGTAAAAATTCTGCTTCTAATAGCGTAAGTCTTGGCTGAGTCTTATTCACCCACTCAGAAATTACAGCCAAGTTTGCACCAGCCAACAGTGCATCATCCGATTTATTAAATCTTTGTACCCATTCCTGGCAATCTTCCTCTAAAGAACGACTGAGACGAATATTCTCTAGATTTTCAGCAATCCAAGTATTTAATAATTTCCACTCAGATAAAAGTGCTTCATGAGCAACTTCTACAGTATCTCGATCTGTGATAATTAAACGTTGTTGAGAACCTGCCAGTAATCCTACAACCCGTTGTAATTGTTGGGGAGAATCTGCAATTACTTCTAATCTTTCCCAGCTAGCACGCCGCCGCGTCACTTCTCCAGCTTCACCTAACTGCACCAATTCCATAAATAAGCAACGCGCAAAGGCTTGATCTACATCTGTTAAACTTTGATACAAAATTGTCGCTCGTTTGTCTAAAGCTCCTTTAACTCCACCAATTTCCTCATAGCCTTCATGAGTTAAAAGTGGTTTTGGCGATTCAGGTTCTTCAATACAAACTCGCCACAATTCTTTAAGCGCATATTGTAGTATGGGTAATGCACCTGGACGGTTGATTACATGAGCAAAAATTTGTGAAACTAAACCATGCTCAAATGTTACACCATGCAATTTTGCTGGTTTTTCAATTGCTTCTTCTAACTCAGCAAAAGACATTATTGGCACGATGAATGATGTCGGAGGGAAACTATTAATGAGAGTAATAATTTCTACATAGTCAGCACATTTGTTTAAAAAATCACCGCGAATAGTCAAAATTATGCGTGTTTGTCTCTCAGCCGTCTTAACTTCCTGTACTATTAAGCGAATAAAAGCTTTGCGTTCCTCATCGTCTTGGCAAAGGGTAAATATTTCTTCAAATTGATCGATAAACAATAATTGGGGTTGATTTTGCTGCTGTTGTCGATTCAAAATATCAACAAGTTTACCTAAAGGATACTCTCCTGGTGTAAAAGATGCGATCGCCCATTGACTGCTTCCAGGAAGGCGATCGCCTTTCAGTTGCGGTAACAAACCCGCTTTTACTAAGGAAGATTTACCACTACCTGAATAGCCAATTACAGCCAAAAATCGACTCTCTGCTAAACGCAAAATTAGTGTCCGAACTGCTTCATCTCGTCCACAAAAGTATTGCGCTTGTTCTGATTCAAAAGCATAAAGTCCCCGATAAGGATTTTCCTGATTGAAAGCAACTTTTTCGCCTGTGGGAATATCTAATTGAGGATAAGTCACTAAAGTAATCGAACGTCCCCAACCCATGCGAATCGGCTCCTGTACGGAACCTTTCAATTCGTTGCTGACAAAATCAAACAAGCGATCGCCACTAATTCGCCTACTCTTACCTACATTGTCAACCGCCAATCCTTTAACAACTGCACCTGTGAAAATACTATATTCTTCATTTTTAATTACTCCCGCACGTTCAAAGCCACGACAAGCTGTAATTAAGTAATAATCCTTTTGCGAACTGAAAGCGTTCAGACTTCTTTCTATTAACTGTCTTTCTAAAAAATAGCCGCTATGACAGCAATCGAGTAGCATCACTAAACTACTCAATTGCGACTCTTGAATTAAATCGTTGAGGCTATCCAGAGAAATACCATATTTTTGTTCAACATTTTCGTTTTCTTTAAATTCAATCTGACAATCTGAACTTGCCAAATATCCCTTTTGTTGCCCTAAATTGTCAGAAATAGTAAAACCGTGTCCGCTAAAATAAATCAGCGCTTCATTATTAGCAGCTTGCTCTAGTAAAAAAGTTTTTAAATCTTGCCCAAGTTGATCGCCGATAACTTTTTGCGCTGCCATTTCATAGCCATTTTTCTCTTTATTCCAGCGCTGAGGTAGTCTTTTGACAGACTGGAAATCACCATATTGTTCTAGGAGTTGCGCGATCGCCTCTGCATCATTTGTAGTCTTCGACAAACGCGGTAATGATGGGCTGACATACTCGGCGATGCCAATAACAAGCGCGTATCGTGCCATTTAACACACCTTATGTTGGTAAATGCGGGATAATCTTGACAGACACAATCAATGGCTGTGTTACTAGAAACAATACCATCTGTTATTTTTCTGCAAGCAAGCTGAAATTTATTCAGATACGTTACAAAACTTTAATTGAGGTAGCTTATGTCAGAAGTACAGCAATTATTTTTCCAAGCAGACGGGGAGATTGAGCAGATTGAGATTAACGTCACAGCTACCGAAATAACTTCGGAAATTGAGGAGGATGACGATGGCATAGAATACAAAGATGTCCGAACAGATGCGATCGCTCGGATGCAACAAGCTCGCCAAATGATTCGCTCTTATACTATTTATGCTCTTAGTGCTTTTAAAGACTTCAATACTGCGGATATTGAGGAGGTAAGTCTTAAATTTGGCATTAAACTGGGTGGTAAAGCAGGTATTCCTTACATTACCGAAGGCTCTGCTGAAAGTAATCTGGAAATTCAAGTGAAGTGTAAGTTTCCAGAAAAACCAAAACCTGATTCACAGTAACATTAAACGCCCAACTTACCTATATTGATTCTCTTATTAAGCAAACGTAACTGCTGCGATCGCTTCAAATACTTCACCCAAGGTTGCTCTGATAACTGTGAAATGGCATTTGGTGAAAGTGTTGCTGTGAAAATATCTTTGCCACTGGTAACACCACTAACGCCTAAACTTTCTAAAACAGCAGTTGCAGCCGAGTCTAAAATTGGTTCAGTATGGATAAAAACCGCCAAACTAGTTTCTTCTGAATCTTGAACATCACTTAGCGCTGTCGCCAGAGCGGCATCTAGTTTCTGATAATTCATCAGCAACTCCTTGGTAAACAGGGTAGGCAAAAATTGCCTAGCCTAACTTATCAAATTTATAAGTTGTTGTTACCTACCCTTGTACAGAAATAATATCCATTTTTCTCAGTCTAATTACAGATTAGCTGCGTTAATCACTCCATAACCCCATTTCTCATCAAATGTGCCTGCGGGTTTTCTGGGAATAGTACTATTTTTACGTAGCAAGTCTTTTACAGCCGCCGGATCGAGTTGAGGATCTCGTTGTAATAGCAGTGCCACTAATCCACTAACAAACGGTGTCGCCATACTCGTACCAGCCTGAACCACAAACTTGGAATTGATCATCGATGAGCGGTCAAAATTTGCATCGGCGGAAAGAGTGGAAATAATCATTGCTCCAGGTGCTGCTACATCCGGCTTGTGTCCATCATTGCGTAGAGGCCCTTCACTACTGAATTCCGAAATAGTATGTAATTCTAAGCCCATTTCTCGCACTTGGTTATCAATATCTATGTACGTGGCTTTAGTAGTATAAGAAGCAACTGTAATTGCAGAGCTGGCGGCTCCCGGCGAACCAATTTTTAACGTATCTTTGACACTTTTACCAGTGAAAAACACTGATGAACTGTCATCTAGCGTCCACACATCTAAACGGGTGTCAGTTGAAGAAGCATTGCGGACTCGCAGTTGCCAAATACCTCCCATTACTGGCGAGGGATCAAGACCGCGTATTTGCACAAAGAAATTATGGTCGCCGTTGGCTTTATCTGGCGCTGGTGTCGCTAATTGCACCCGTGCATCTGGTAACTGATAATCTTGGGCGGCATTACCGTCAGTAATTATTTTTTGAAAGGGTGTGACAAAACCGTTAGGACTCCGCACAGATACTTCTAATTCGCTATCTTTGGAATACCAAGCATTTAACCAAACTATGCCTACTTGATTCAAAGGAACATTAAAGCGCATACCACGAGTGCGTCCACTGGGTATTGTCGCTTGTCCATGAATGTTATCGTTTCCTTCGTTACCCGCAGCGCAGCAAACAATTCTTCCAGGGCCAGTTTCGGCATCGATCACTTTTGATAAAGAATCACTACCATCATGGGCATCAGCGTGCCCACCCAAGCTAAGATTTACCACTGCTGGGCGTCCCAACTCTTTAGCAACTCGGAAAATGTAACGCACACCATCAGCAATGTGGGCATCCTGTAAATCTGATCTGACGATAACTAATTCCGCTTCTGGTGCTATACCGCCATAGCTAGCATCCGCGCCGGCAGCAATTCCCGCAACGTGAGTACCATGACCGCCAGTATCCTGAGAAATTGTCAGTTGCGCTCCCGTCAATTCAGCCCCATAGCCGCCTTCCGTGACTCCTGGCCCTGGCAGTGTTTGATCCCAAATGTGTAAAATTCGTCCAGCAAAAGCAGGGTGTTTCGGATCGATGCCACTGTCTATAATGCCGATAATTACTCCTTTACCAGTCAGTCCGGTTCGGTTCTTGAACTCCGGTAGTTTGACTGTTTCCATTGCAGTGTCCATCCTCAAATGAAGTTTGCGTGATGGCTTAATCCGGTGAATCACATCTTCTTCAGATAAAACATCTAAACTCTCTATCGGTAAGAAAGCCGTCCGCACACTCCCAGAGTTTTGATTGACTTCAATATTATATTGTGATAAATAACTTAAGTCTGCATCAGGATCGCAGTAGATAAAAACGACGCTCTTAGTGGGTTTAACCGGGCTTTTGTGGGCAATAATACCAAGCGATCGCTTGTGTGTAACTAAAGCTTTATCTCCTTCATTTTGATAGTCTTGAAATGCCAAAAGTAGTCCGGGAGAAAGTTTTTCGTGTCTCATTTTTACCTCAAATTCAATCTATTTGCTGTCAACGAAGTAGTGATTCTGGCAGAATGAGTCGCTTTAGTATTAACGCAGACTATGTAGTTTTTTAGCCTTAATTATTTGATGCGACTATAGTTATCTACTCTTTTCATAGATAACATCAAATAAGCTTAGAATGCGGTAATTTCTTCCTAAGACAATTGCTAATTCATAACTTATATTCCTGAATTACATTTCCCTCATCGTGATTTTATGTGGTTCATGAGACATCTTTGATCAGTCGCATCTAAGAATTACCTAAGACTGGAGTAACAGGTAATTTTGATGAAGCTATAAAACTAATCCATTGTCTGCTTAAATGATTACGGACAAAGTAAAGAAAAGAAAATTAAGAATAATTAAGTAATAAATTTCTTAAAAAAAGAATTCAGGAGCAGAATGAGCTACGCCCCGCCGCGCTAACAGGAATCAGAATGCAGTCAATGGCGAGTTGATCTTGTTGATCTGTTAAAAACTAAAACAAATTATAGTCAAAATAGTCAAGACTGATAACATTTGCGTATAAAACAGCATGAAAAAGGCTAAATCACTAATGAATACTGAGAAATCACAGATTCTCTATCATAAGTAAGAGCCATAAAGAAGCTAATATTTGCAACGATCGCTTCTGAACATACAAAAAGTTATTCATGCAAATTCAAACACCAGACTGGGTGAAGCACGCTGTTTTCTACCAAATCTTCCCAGATCGCTTTGCCAGAAGCAAACAGCCACGCAAACGGTTATTGCAAGAGGCCCGTTGGGAAGATTGGGATTCTATGCCAACCCTCCAGGGCTATAAAGGCGGCGATTTATGGGGCATCATGGAGGGTTTAGACTACATTCAGAATTTGGGAATTAACGCAATTTACTTCACACCCATTTTTCAATCCGCCAGTAATCATCGCTATCATACCCACGATTATTACCAAGTTGACCCGATGTTAGGGGGCAACGAAGCTTTTAAAGAATTACTTGATGCAGCCCATCAACGGAATATCAAAGTTGTTCTGGATGGAGTATTTAACCATTCTAGCCGGGGCTTTTTCTTTTTCCACGACGTTTTAGAAAATGGTCCCCATTCGCCTTGGGTAAATTGGTTCAAAATAGAAGGCTGGCCCCTTTCAGCTTACAATGGCGAGTTTCCTGCCAACTACGTAGGTTGGGCGGGAAATCGTGCTTTGCCAGAATTTAACCACGATAATCCAGAAGTACGAGAATACATTATGGAAATTGCCGAATATTGGATTAAATTCGGCATCGACGGTTGGCGATTGGATGTACCATTTGAAATAAAAACTCCTGGTTTTTGGCAGGAATTTCGCGATCGCGTCAAAGCCATCAATCCCGAAGCTTATATTGTGGGCGAAATCTGGGGAGATTCCCGCGAGTGGTTGGATGGAACGCAATTTGACGGCGTGATGAATTATTTATTTGCCGGGCCGACAATTGCTTTTGCCGCAGGCGATCGCGTAGTCTTAGAACAAGTCCAAAGCCGCGACTATCAACCTTATCCACCCTTATTTGCCGCCGAGTACGCCACCAAAATCCAAGAAGTACTGCAACTTTACCCTTGGGAAATTCAGCTAACTCAACTCAATTTGCTTGCAAGTCACGATACAGCCCGATTGATGACCATTGCAGGCGGCGATCTAGCCAGTATAGAATTGTCAACTCTACTGTTACTCACCTTTCCCGGTGCGCCCAGCATCTACTATGGTGATGAAGTTGGTTTACCCGGTGCTATAGATCCCGACTCACGTCGTGGTTTTCCTTTAGAGAGTAACTGGAATCAAGAAATTTTTAATACTCACCGCCAGTTAATTGCTCTCCGCCACGCTTACCCAGCCTTGCGTACAGGTGATTATCAAGTTTTCTTTGCTCAAGGACAACTTTATATCTTTGCGCGAACTTTGGGGACAGAAGAATTAATAATTGTCATCAACGCTGGCACAAGTTCGGCAACAGCGAATGCAGATATCGCTACTTTGCGTACTCAACCCAACAAGCTTTTATATGGCACTGCTGAAGTTGAGTGGAATAGTAAAGGAGATCAGCAGTTGTCATTGACTATTCCCGCACGCAGTGGGTGCATTCTGGGGACTGGGGGCTAGGAACTGGGGATTGGGGGACAAGGGGCAGGGTAGCAGGGTAGCAGGGGAGCAGGGGAGCAAGAAAGAAGTTGCAGTAAGTCTTTCCCCTCTGCCCTTCTGCCCCTGTGCCCCTCTGCCCTTACTTCCCCGCCACCATTGCAGGCATCAACACTGCATCAATAATATGGATCACGCCATTGTCTGCCAGAATATCTGTTTTCAGGACATTGGCGTTATTTACCTTAAATTTACCGTCGGCAGATTCAATCGCTACAATTGACCCCTCAAGCGTCTCTGCCTCATTAATCTGTACCAAATCATCAGACCTGACATCTCCACTAGCGATATGATACGCCACAATTTTCTGGAGTTTAGGAATATCTTGTAATAACAAATCTAAAGTTCCCTCTGGCAGATTAGCAAAAGCTTCGTCAGTCGGTGCAAAAAGCGTGAAAGAACCAGGACTTTTCAAAGTTTCGATGAAATTTACAGCTTTAGCAGCTTTTATTAGGGTATTGAAATTACCTGCTGCGATCGCAGTTTCCACAAGGTCAGCCATGAGGTGCGTTACTTAATACTACAAGTTACTTATAAAGTGACTAAAATATCTTAGCCTCTATCAATAGAGAGGTTGCTGGCGATTAAACAGACAGCAGCAGACTGATTTACTACTGTTACACTGGAGAATGACCCCAAGAACCACTGATTATGCTAAAGCGTTCTAAGTTCGAGACAACTCAGTCTCAGATTATGCACCGTGCTGAGGATCTGATTAGTGCAGCCTCAAATCGTTACCGCATTACGGTTCAGGTGGCAAATCGTGCTAAACGTCGGCGTTACGAAGACTTTGAAAGTAACGAAGATGTGATGATGAAGCCAGTGCTAAGGGCAATTATCGAAATGTCCGATGAATTGACTCAGCCAGAAATTATCGGCGAACTATAAAAATAGTTCTGAGTTGAGAGTGCTCAGTACTGAGTAAAAATGCAGTCTAATAGCACTCTCATTTCCAAATATCGTTCTATGAAAAAGAAAAAACTTCTACCTAGATCAATCTTCTCAAAACTCGGAACTCAGCACTTACCACTACTGCTTACCTTAACGGTAGTGGGTATAATTATTTTGTCTTCAGGGGCAGATAAGTTAATCCAGAGAAATTTATTTAGTATCCAACCTGCTTCTGCTCAGAGAATCACTCCTAGTGATGTTTGGCAGATAGTATATCAGCAGTTGCCAAATTTCCCACGGGAAAATAAGTATATCAGCAAAGAAAACGGGAAAGTTGCCGAAAACAACACCTTAGCAAATCGCCTAATTAGATATCACATTTATACCAAAGGGCGGGCCCCAATTTATCGCTTGGATTGGAAGCTAACTTTAGCTGATTACTTGGGTGCAAACGAAATTATGTATGATACTACCTATCCAGGGAATGATTCATTACGGGAAAATCCCATAGAAGGCGATCGCAAAGCCATAACCCGTCTTACCCGTAGCCAGCGAAATGCCCTAGTGCAAGTCTTAGTCAATATATTTAATCCAACTTCCCAAAATACCCTATCCCCTAACCCCAACACTACACCCAGTCCAACTACATCAACTACCCCACAACCACCACAACGAGGAGGTGCAGAACTACTAAAATGACCAAACCCAAAGTCAAAATTACTTCTTTGCGTCCCTCTGCGTTACACCCCTGCGTACCTCTGCGTTTAAAAAACTAAACTATGGAACGCGTTGTCAAAACCGGCTTAGGTTGGCGTATTGGCTGGAACCCCGATGCAGATGAATTTAAAGGTTTAGTGGGTACAGATGATTGGGCAATTGAGTTAACCGAAACCGAGTTGAATGATTTTTGCCGTCTCTTAGCACAGCTAGCAGACACCATAAAGCAACTCGCAACAGAATTGATGGAAGAAGAAAAAATTACTTGTGAAGCTGAAAGCGATTTATTATGGATGGAGATAGAAGGCTATCCTCATGCTTACAGTCTGCGCTTCATCTTGAATACAGGGCGATGTGTAGAAGGTAAATGGAATGCTTCTGCTGTTCCAGATTTACTGCAAGCTACAGGGATGTTTAAGGTTTTTTAAACTTGTCTCTTGATTATCCAATAGTTTTGCTATATAATAGTAATTCTGACCGGGGCGTAGCGCAGCTTGGTAGCGCGCCACTTTGGGGTAGTGGAGGTCGTGGGTTCGAATCCCGCCGCTCCGATTGATGATAAGCCATGCCTGCTAGTCTTTTTAAAAAGACTAGCAGGTTTTTTCATGGCACTGACTATTAACCTTCTATCGGTGCAAAATTACAGCTATTTTCAGGTAAATGAACCACAAATAGACCTCTCTCGTTACGAGGCTACGGTGTACACACATCTTGGTAATGAAGCCTAAACCCTGGATTGACCCCCATAGACCAATACAGTTCAGTTAAGCTTTTCTCTCCCCCTGCTCCCGAAGCCTCACCTGCTCAAGAACAGCCTGCCTTAACAGATAAATTTGCTTAACCCAAGCGTATTGCCCCATAGACTTGGCTACGGATTACGATGTACTTTATTCTATTTCTTCCTTGCAAATCGGTATATTTTCATATAAGGCCAACTAGCCTCATTCTGCAAGTTATATAAATCACTCATTTCTGTTTTAAAAACATCTTTGAGTTTCCAATAAAATTCGCGATTAATTATCACAAAAACTGTATTTGCATTTTGGGTTATTGTGTTAACTTTTTCTGCCAAATTTTTACCATTTATTGTTTTTAAAACATATTCCGGTGCATAGAAAGTCGAGGAATCCCCATAATATTTGAATAATCTAGGCTGTCCATATAACAATACAGATTTTGCAGATTGATCTCGATGTTGTGAAATGTAACGAACAGCCGAACGGTAGTCATCTTTTGCATAGGCTGGATTTCCATAATATTGAAAATTTGAATAAACATTCATAATTACCAAAAAAACAGTAGTTAATTTGGCAATTTGAAGCATTCTATCAAGTTTATTCGGCTGCGGATATTTATGTAAAAACGCTGATGGAATTAAAATGACAACTGGAATACATAGATAAAAAGAGTGGCGCGGTAGCCAATTAATTTTAGTAGCCAAAGCAAACAAAAAAGCTAGTAAAAATGATGTGACTAAAAGGGATGCAAAGAAATAATTAGCCTGTTGATATATTTTTCTCTGGTCTTGCCTCAATAAGCTTTTTACTAAAGCTATAAAAATTACAGTAATGACAATAAATAATATTAAAAAATGGGGCCAGTAACCAAGTATAATACTTATCTTTTCTTCCCCCCTTAATTGCTCCAGTGGCGGTCCATAGGATGTACCAACTAATATACCGTAGATCACAAACATAATGTTTTGAATTATGGGTAATCCAGCACGAGTAACTATAGTAGCCGTCGGATCAGATACAGCAGGTGAAGACAAGTAGAACAAAACCATTGGAGAAGAAAAAATTACCGACGGTATCCACCATTTAATCCATTCTTTGAAGTTTCTATAAACAATAATATGAGAAAAACTAAGGGCTAAACTAAAGATTATTATCAAAATACTGCCAAAACTTCCTATAGCAGTCAAAATCCCAAAAAGCACTTGTGAAATAATCTTATTGCTCTTATCTTCTTGAATTGAATGACTAAAGAAATATATCTGAAGTGAGGCTAAAAATATGAGTAATGCGTAAGGTCTGGCATCTTGGCTGTAGAACACGCTGAAAGAACTAACTGCTAATAGCAAGGACGACCATAAAGCATGTTTTTTTCCATAAATACGTAGGGTAGTAAAGAATATGGCAATTACTGAGCCAACTCCCAGCAAAGCTGAGAGCGATCGAATGGCAAATTCATTATCTCCAAAAGCCGAACGCCAATAGAACAAAAGCAAATAATAAAGCGGTTGGTATTTGTCACCAGCTTCATTATTTATAATTTTAGAGAGATTTTCTTGAAAGGTTGAACCATCAGATAAAATTAGACTCCAGCCTTCATCGTACCAAAGACTTTGATTTGGCAACAAATAGAAACGTAAAAATATGCTAATTATGATAATAATAATGAAACTAAAATAGTATTTTGGCTGTCTCATATCAATCTCCAAAGCACTAATACACAAGATATGCAACTTTCTAAGCACGAAAATTCTACCCTATAGTTGAGTTAGAGATTATAGTTACCATCTCTATGGTGGAGTAGGAAGAATTTTATCTATGAAAGACCTTATCACAAAAAGGAGTATTTTGTTGTATGGATGATCTAGTCACTACAGTAAACCTTTAATCTCATATCAGTTTCAAAACTTATCATTTTAACGCCCAGAGTTGTCTAAGTGCCTACTTCCTGCATTGGTGTAGCTCGCCTTGATATGTTAGCGAAGCAAAAAAGTCACTTTTCAAGATAGGTATTAGAATTTGTGGAGACACGGAAAGATTTTAATAATCATTGATTAGCCGGACTTAATATAAAATCTCTAGCAGATGAGTAGGTAGATTAGCATGAGTGAAACTACAGAAACGATTTTCAGCAAAATAATTAGTCGGGAAATTCCCGCTGATATTGTTTATGAGGATAATTTGACCCTAGCATTCAAAGACATTCATCCCCAAGCGCCCGTTCACATCCTCGTCATTCCCAAAAAACCCATTACTACACTAGCTGATGCTGAATCTGAGGATCATGCTCTGTTGGGACATCTTTTGTTAACCACCAAACGTGTTGCAGAAGTTGCTGGACTGAAAAATGGTTATCGAGTGGTCATCAATACTGGTGATGACGGCGGTCAAACAGTCCATCACTTACATTTGCATATTTTGGGAGGACGGCAGTTGGACTGGCCTCCTGGTTAATCAAATCAAAGAATTGTGTCTCTAGAAGCGAATCAACACTGATGAATCGTGAAACCAATGAATTAGCTACTTGTTACTGCTGTGCCTCTAACTGCTCCTACTATCAATAGTTAATTCTGAAGTTTAACTAAATCAAAAAGCGCCCTCCCCATCTGGGAGAGCGCTTTTTAGTATCAACGATCATAGCGCTTAATTATGGCAGCGCGTTCTTAGTTGAGTGTGCGGTAGTGTAAAAATAACTCACTTCCAACCTGACGAGTTTCAACTAGTTGGAGATGAGGAGCAGCTTTGGGAACAAAACCTTCTCCCTCCACTGGGCTAGGGGCGTGCTTTCCTCCATAAATGACCGGCCAAATGGTCAGCCACCAATCGTCAATTCGCCCTGCTTGCACTAGAGCGGCGGTTAAAGAGCCGCCTCCCAAAGCAACGACTTTGTGAATACCCCGTTCTGCCATTAAGGTGTAGGCCCGATCCCAGTTTAAACTTGTATCTCCCAAATCAATTAATTCAGCGAGTTTTTGCAGCGTTGTTGCATCAGAACTGCGCTCCAAACCAGCCCGTGTTGTAAATATCCATCGCTCAATATCCTGGCTTAAAAAAGGCAAGTCCAGCGATAGGTCAAGGGAACCTGAGACAACGCAAGTTATGGGCTGGGGAGGCTGACCCCGAACCTCACGTGCTGCCAACAGTTCGGGATTGCGAATTGTAAAGGTTTCTCCCTCAGCCCTAATTGTCCCTGCTCCTACCAGAACAAGATCAGCAAGGGAAACTTGATATTCCAAGTGTGCTTGATCATCTGGATCAGAATCACGGGGTGCTTTAGGATCTACGGCGCTAATCTTTCCATCGGCCGTCATGGCAAGAACTACAGTTGTTTGAATAGCTGACATGATTACGTTTTGACAATTCTTTATAATTTTACCTTTTTGAATTCTTTGCCATTGGCGCATCGAAAATCCACTGCATTGGTTGAGAGATGTGACATCCAAAGAAGACTTTCCACTACGGTGTGGTGACAAGGTTAAGAAATTTATTGAGTGTTTTCTCTACAACGCTAGTAAAAAATGACAATTATAAATTACGAATTTTTGTAATAACCCTTACCATTGAGGATTTTGTATAATTAATGCCTCTGCTGCCGAGCTATTTAATGGAACTGAAAAAAAATGTCCCTGACCATATTCACAGTTCAACTTTCTTAGAAGTGCTAGTTGCTCTTTTGTCTCTACTCCTTCGGCAAGCACATCCACATCTAGCTTGTGTGCCAAGGTAACAATTATCTCAATAATTTCTAAATTTTTACTATTAGTGCTCATTAGGCTGATGAAAGAACGGTCAATCTTCAACACATTAATCGGGAAGTTATAAAGACCACCTAATGAAAAATAACCCGTACCAAAATCATCAATTGATAACTCAATGCCCATCTCTCGAAGTTGTAAGATTACGGCAGTTGCCTTATCGCCATTTTGCACAATTACGTTTTCAGTAATCTCTAGCACAAGACTGCTAGGATCAAGACCAGTTGAGTGCAAAATTTGCCCAATCTGCTCAATCAAATCCGGCTGAGAAAATTCCTTGACGGAGAGATTAACACTAATTTTCTCTAGCAAGTTGGAACGATGGTATACCCGCCAAGCTTGCATCTGTCGACAGGCTTCATGCAACGCCCATTTGCCAATGGACAAAATTAGTCCAGTTTCCTCTGCTATGGGAATAAAATCTGCTGGATTAAGCAAGCCACGCTCTGGATGCTGCCAGCGCAACAGAGCCTCAAAACCTAAAATAGAGCCACTAGTGAGCGAAACAATCGGTTGATAATAAACCCGAAATTCTTGGCGTTCAATTGCTCGGCGCAAATCGGTTTCTAACTGCAATCTCGCTAGAGCATTAGCATACATATCTGAGTTGAATAGCTCATAACGTGCTCTGCCTAGCATCTTGGCTCGGTACATTGCGGTATCAGCATCCCTCAAGAGTTCTTGTGGGTGTTGATAGTCTACTGTGGAACTCAACGCGATGCCAATACTTCCCGTGATGAACAGTTCTTGTCCTTCAAGATCAAAGGGTAACGCTAGTTCCTTCTGAATCCTTTCAGCTACTGTGATGGCATCTGCCACATCTTGGATTCCCTCAAGCAGGATTGTAAATTCGTCTCCCCCAAGCCGTGCCACTGTATCTATGGAGCGTACACATACTTCTAGCCTACTTGCAGTAGCAAGCAGTAATTGGTCTCCACTTAGGTGTCCAAGACTGTCATTGATCACCTTAAACCGATCTAGGTCAATAAATAGGACAGCAAATAGATAATCTGAATGCCGTTTTGAATAATTTATCGCATGTCTTAGGCGGTTCATAAATGCCGTGCGATTTGCCAGACCCGTCAGTGCGTCATGAAAAGCAAGGTGCAGCAGTTGTGACTCGACTCGTTTACGCTCTGTAATTTCATTTAGCAATTTCTGATTTGCTTTTACCAGTTCTGCTGTCCGTTCCGCCACCCGTATTTCTAACTCACCGTAAGCTTGGTGCAACATTTCTTCAGCTTTTTTGCGTTCACTGATATTGCACAGCAGCCAACGCCAGCCAAGCCGCTTTCCTTCAAGATCGTATACTACAGAAGCCTTTACACTAACAGGAAAAGGCTTTCTTCTGCGTGGCTGTAGGTTAATTTCCCAGTTCAGTATCTCCTGCAAATTGTTCATTTGACAGCTAAACGACTGGCGATCTTGTTGAGAAATAAAGATAATTAATGGTTTACCGATTAGATACTTTTGTTGGACACCGAGCAAAATTGCTGCTACATGGTTAGCCTCTTGGATTGTCCCGATCATATTAGTTACTAAGTAACCATCTGGAGCAAACTCAAACAAATCTTGGTAACGCTGGCGCTCTTTCTCTACTGCCGCTCGTGTTTCCTCTAATTCTTCGGAAGCTATCAATAGTTCTTCCATTGCGGTATTAAGTTCCTCTAAAGCGTCTTTTATGATCTCCTGTTGTGAGTTTGGCTTAATTTCATCGCATTGTAATAGTTCCTGTATCTGTGAGCATAATTTCTCTATTTTTTGGCTAAATCCATTCACATTCATGTTGCTCAACTCACAAAACTATGAAGGGTAGCTGTGAATCAAGAGACAAGGGGAAGCAAACCCCATGCTTTCCTCAAGGCTTCAGACCCTATTGAGTAGGCAAGGAGCGGGTTACTTACAAGCAAGAGCGAACACGTTATAAATAAATATGGCAGAATTTGTTTTCTTGATTTACTAACTTATCTATTTAATGATGAGGGAGCAATCAAGTTTGTGCACGCTCAAATTAGCTTTTTGCCCTATTCAGTGCCACAAACTTGTCTATTAATGACCAAAGTGCAGAGTGGCAGCAAACCCTACCTACAGAAATTTTTATTTTATTTTACTTTATTAAATACAATGTATCAAAATTATAGATTTATTTAATAACAGTATATTTGCTTTACCTATTTTTGAAAATACTTCCTAAGATACATTCCCTTTAGTGAGTTAATGAAAGAAGAAGGGTTTCTGTCAATGATTTTGGGCTGACAAGAGCGTTTGTTTTTTTCTTACGCTTTGCTAAAGTTAGGTATGAAAATGATTTTGCCTGATTTCAAAACCTTTGTAGAGACTAGCTATTGCTAGTCTCTACACCAAGATTTATAGATCTAATCAGCAACGTCCAACCCCGAAAAGATCTTTTTCTACTCCCTGCTCCCCATCCTCACCAAGCATTGTTGCCTTGCCAGACTACTAGTATGCCAACCCAAAAATGTGCTTGTGAGGGCTGGGGAAAGGGAAAAGGGGAAGGGATTTAAAACCTTTCCCCCTGCCCCTTTTCCCCAAAGGGGGCCCCACCTTCCCCCTTATACCAATTCACTAAAATAATGAGACAGATGCAAACCCCGAAAGCCTTACTAATTCTGACTTTCTTAATTTTGAATTTTTAATTTTGAATTGGTATTACCCTTTACCCCGCTTGCGTTCCCTTGGCGAACTACTAGTATTGTTACAATCGCTCAATTATTTTGGCATTATCTGGCAACTTGGCGTCTCTTTGCCCAGCAGTACGCGCCCTAGCTGTGAACAAACCAATGGGAGTATTTAATAAATCTACAATCCTAACTTGACCTGCGATGCCTACAGGGGGTTGCGTCAACGCCTTTTTGATATCTCTTGGTACTTCTTTCAATAACCAACGTGCCAAACGATAACCGTATTCTTTCGGTGTCATCTCTCGCATTAAATCTACACCGTGCAGCTCGTGCAGATAGCGATTTGAGCGTCCATAGCGCCGCCATTGACTTTGCAATTCTTTAAGTGTGGCGCGGTGGCGGTGCTGAACGATCGCATTTGGAGCAAATTCCAAACGCCCAATGTTTTCCTCCAAAATCCGCCAGCAAATATCGGCATCGCCACCACTAGTAAGATAGGGACGGAATAAACCTACTTTTTCTAAGGCAATGCGTCGAATCGCCAAATTAGCGGTTTGACCATAGGGACGAAAGGAATGGTTAAGGGTATGCTTTTGCGATAAAGTTTCTTCACGTTCTGCGTGTTGTTCTAGCAGAGTTGTGCCTGGTAATGCCAAAATTTCACCAGCGACAATTACTACTTCTTTGTTGACAAAAGGCTGAATTAATGCACTTAACCATTGCGGTTGTGGACGGCAATCAGCATCGGTAAAAACGATAATTTCACCTGTAGCGGCGCGAATACCAGTATTACGAGCAGCGTAGGAGCTTTGAATTTGGGTTTCGCTCAACGGGTGAATGGTAATTGGGCAATTTTCGGCAGATGTTTTGAGATTGGTGAGAGTGCGATCGCTACTATTATTGTCTACCAACAAGTATTCTACCCGGTCTTTTGGGTAAGTTTGAGATAATAGACAATTGATTAACTCTGCTAAATCCGCCTCACCGTTATAAATAGGAACAACCACCGACACCATTGGTAAAAAGCTAGTGGCGGTGGTTGCATCAACTGGCTGATGATTCATAAATCTAAGATTTTGGGGATGGGATTACTAGCTAGTATTCCCAATCCCAAATCTTGGAATGTATAGTATCAAGCAGTTTCCATAACTCCAAAAATCTGGATTTGGGAATATATGAACACTTGGTAACAAATCACTCACTTAAAATTTCAGGTTATCGGCGCGGCTCATGGGTCGAGTGGGCTGATTTGCCGGTGGCTGGGCAAAGTTGTTATTTGAGAGAATTGCGATCGCACGGGCATATTGCGGATCGCTCTTTGTTCCGATTAAATCTGGATTAGAAGCCAACTGCCGCTCTTGTGCTTCTGTCAAGTCTAGCTTGATATCTGGGGCAATCCCTTTATGGTTAATATCCGTTCCTGCCGGGGTGTAGTAATGGGCAATGGTGACAGCCAAGCCGGAACCATCTGCAAGTTCATGAACTGACTGCACCAAGGCTTTACCAAAGGTTTGACCACCAACGACTACTGCCCGCTTATTATCCTTGAGCGCCCCTGTGAGGATTTCGCTAGCACTAGCTGAATTACCATCGACTAAGACAGCTAAAGGACGATTTGTTAAAGCAGTGCGATTGGCTTTAGTTTCCTCAGTGCCGCCTACACGGTCTATTGTCTTGACAATTCCGCCGTCGTTATACCACATCCGAGCAATTTCAATGCTTGCCTGCAACAAACCGCCAGGATTTCCCCGCAAATCCAAGACATAAGAATCAACTTTCTTGGTGTTCAAATCACGGATGGCTCGTTGCATTTGCTCTGCGGCGTGGGCGCTAAATTCCCGCAAACGGATATAGCCAACGCGGCGATTTCCTTCTTGCTTGAGCGTATAACGTACCGTTGGCACTTCAATACTTGCCCTTGTCAGCTTCAAATCAAAGGCATTTTGACCCGCCCGTCCCAGTCGTAGCTTGATGGGACTACCTGCTTTACCACGGATTAGCTTAGAAGCATCATCCACTTTCATTTTGAGAGTAGATTTGCCGTCAATTGCCAAAATTTCATCGCCTGCTTTGATCCCAGCTTTGAGCGCCGGAGAATTTTCTATGGCTTCGACAACAGTGAGGCGCTGAGTTTTTTCGTTCACTTCCATCCGAACGCCGATACCAGAGACTTCCCCTGATGTTTGACTAGTCAGAGCTTCAAACTGTTGAGGGTCCATGAACCGAGTGTAAGGATCTCCCAACTTTTGTAAAGCTTCACGGATGGCAGCATAAGCTTCTTCCTTAGAAGAGTAGTCTTTGCTCAACAGGCTTTGTCTGGTTGCTTGCCAATCTTGTTGATTAAATTTACCATCAACATATTCATGATTCACCAGTTGCCAAACTTGGTCAACTATCACTTTGGGGCTGTCTTGTAGGGCTAGAGCAGCACGGACACCACGAGTCCAAGCGGGGCCGAATACAGACATCGTAGCAGTTGTGGCGATCGCTCCACCAATCAAGGCTACTTGGAGCGGTGAGTAACTTTTCGCAGATTGGTTCATGTATACTTAGCTGGAATAATTGTGTTGTTGACAGTTTAGCAATCAGGCTTTCCAGAAATTTTTAAGTTTTTATACCCCAGAATCAACTATGCTCCTTCATCATTTTTATCCTTAAATGATGCCAAAAATGCCGCATTAGTTATTAACAATCATTTCTCAGTTTGTTAGTCTACTCCGGAAGGCTATACTGAGCGTGTGACACTTTTATTAGCGTCATCTTTGCATTCTAGATTACTTTTATAAGATAGCACTTTGCTCACTGAATTGCAGTACTGTTATACAGCAATAAAATCAGTTTTTCTTACTTAAGTCATGAAACGCAAATTTACCATCAAATCATTAATTTCTATTAAAAAAAAATCTACTAATCTGTGGCAATTGTTACAAAAACTCAGTGGTGGATTGTACGTTGTCCTGGGTGTTTGGCTGATTTTTACTACTATAACCTTAGTTTTTGCTTCTTCACAGCCACTAGATGCCTTCTTTGTGCTTGGTGGCAGTATTCGTCGAGAAACTTATGTTGCTCAACTAGCAAAACAATACCCACAAACCCCAATTTTAATTTCTCATGGTTCCCCAAATCCCTGTATACGGTTAATTTTTGAGGCGGAATTAGCAGAGTTACAAAACGTTTGGTTAGAAAACTGCGCGAATTCTACCTTTGAAAATTTTTATTATGGTATTCCAATTCTGCGCCGTTGGGGAGTGCATAAAGTCATGTTGATTACCTCGCCAAGTCATTTACCCAGAGCTAAATGGATGGCACAGGTTCTTTTTGGCGCTCATGGTATTTGGGTAGAGACACAGATCGTTCATGAGTCGGGTGTTCCTGGTAATCAAGAATCTTGGACTAAAACTGGATTAGATGTAACGCGCAGCTTATTTTGGGCGATTTTAAGTCAAATTATTCAACCGCAATGCTCAAATGTCACAAAACTTACTGATGTAGATATGCAAGCTTGGGAGCATCGAGGTTTTCATTGCGAACACCAAGGAGGGTTGAGGAGATAACTTACTCGTAATGTGTCCACATCCGAATTATTTTGACTACTTGCTCGGATTCGATGACCTCATATACCAAACGATGCTGTATATTTATCCTCCGAGAATAAGCACCTGATAAGTCACCAACCAGCTTTTCATAAGGTGGAGGATTTTGAAAAGGATTTTCTTTAAGGACTGCGAGTAATTCTTCGGCCTTTTCCTTTAAGTTACTAGAAGCTAATTTCTTCGCGTCTTTTTGCGCTTGTTTTGTATAAATCAACCTCCAACTCGCTGCTTCGGGGTTTGCAAGTGGCTCCTCAGAAGCTTGCTGACTCACCAATCCAACTCCTCATCACATTCTTGGATCGAGGTTGCTAGTCCTTCTTTTATAGATTCTCGCATTCCAGGGACAGATAATAAGTAAAGAGTCTCTTGAATTGCAGACCAATCTTTTTCTGCAAGCAGAATCGCATTACCGCGATCGCCTCGAATGATCACAGGTTTACCCTGTGCAACTTGGTCGATGATCTCTTGCAAATTATTTTGAGCGTCGTTGACGGAAAGCGAAGACATCATAACTTTTTTAACTCACGATAACTTTAATTTAGTTTACTCATCCTACAAAAAAACAAAGTGATTTTTTGTAGGATGATAACCGTATCATCATGCTAATTTCACTTCACGTTCCTTATCAGCGAATAAATGAGCTTGTAAATCAAAAGCGAGGTGTTACACCTAGTACGGCAAGAAGGTTATCAAAATTCTTCGCAAATAGCTGAGAGTTTTGGTTAAATCTCCAACAAAATTGGGAACTTTACCACGTTCTCAAGGAAGAAGAAGAACTAAAAAGTATTTTGCAATTTGGAACCACGAAGTAGCGATAGCTTGAAAAATTAAGCGCTATATTTGCATAAAATAACCACAATTAGGCAAAGGTGAAGAAAATCTTACTCTCCCCTTCTGAGCTTGTTATTTCAATGAATAATCAATGCAAAAGTTCCCAATCTTGCAGCATCAAAATAGCATCTTTATACAAAGACAAATCCACCTGGTTAACTTCTATTCCCTCTCCGATTCCTTGTAGAAGGGTAATTGTCAATTTTCCTCCCAAATGTTCGCGGAACTCGGTAAGCCCCCGAAACAAACAATGCGGATGATCTAGTCGATCTAATTGCTCTGTCAGCGCCGATACGTACAAAGTAAAGCCTAATTTTTTGAGTGTAGTTAGAACTCTTTGCCACTCAGATTGTAAAAGTTGCCCTGTTAAATATGAATAGGTTGTATCTAAAGCAATGCCGATCGCAACAGCTTCACCATGACGTAGGCTGTAATTAGTTAAATGTTCCAGCTTGTGAGCAGCCCAGTGTCCAAAGTCTAAAGGACGCGATGAACCCATTTCAAAGGGATCGCCACTACCAGCAATATGCTCTAAGTGCAACTGAGAACAACGATAGATTAACCTTTCCATTATGTCCATGTCTCGATTAGCCAATTTCTCGGCATTAGTCATAATGAAATCGAAGAAATCTGCATCTTTAATCAACGCTACTTTTACCGCTTCTGCAATACCCGATCGCCAATCTCGATCGTCGAGGCTAGTAAGAAAATCGAAGTCATTCAAGACAGCATAAGGTGGCATGAATGTACCCAAAAAGTTTTTCTTACCAAAGGCGTTGATTCCGTTCTTCACTCCTACACCCGAATCATTTTGCCCTAATACTGTTGTAGGTACTCGTAGTAGCCGAATTCCTCGGTGAGCCGTTGTTGCTGCGTATCCTGCCATGTCTAGGACGGCTCCACCTCCAATTGCTAGGACGTAGGAGTGACGGCATAATCCAGCTGTATTGATCTGCTGATGAATTTGCTCTATAAATCTAGAATCGTTCTTGACTGCTTCTCCACCCGGAACTACTATCGGTTCACCGCTTAGTGTTAATACATTTTCATAACATTGGGCATAGGCTGATAATTTTTTTAACAGCCCATTTTGATACTGTAAAAATCCTGCATCTATCACTGGTAGCACTTGTTTTGGAGTTGTCTCTCCATGTGCGGCGATCGCTTGTGCAAGTAAAGGATTATCTAATTCAAATAAACCTCTAGTGAAGTGAACATCATAATTGAAGGTAACACGGACACATTGGTTAATTGGTTGTAGATTAAGAGCGCTTTTTTGTTGAATAGCCATTTGAATATTATTACTTTTTAAGTAACTGTAAATAGATACACTATTGCAATTAAAATCAATAGTAAATAGACAAAATAAATTTACTAATTCAAACTCTTAATGAACTACTAAACAAATCTATTTACTAAATTAATTATACTTTTCAACTGTCTTTAATTAACATATAAAGTTCCAAATAGTATTAATTTACAATTTATATTAATGCCTACACTTTATATCTGAGGTTAGTAATGGGGATCATGATTACATAAAATTCTAATTTTTTCAGTAAGATAATTTGAGGATTTATCTAATCAAAATGCTATCTTTACAGTATCTTCTTTAAAGTCAGGAGATTTTTATAGATTCAGTGAAGTTACGATCCTAGTAAGATATTATCTAACTGCTTCAAAGCCAAAGTACCAGGTTTAATGCTATATTTTATACTTAGTTGTCACAAAGAAGTTGGGCAACTTATCCTGAATTTATCATGAATAAAGTAAACAAATTACTGCATCACTGGCTGTTAAAGTCTGTTTCAGAGAAAGCTTTTACTTGGTTGGAACAGAAGCAGGCACAGATTGCTAGCGGCGCTGCTGAGAGAGTGTTTTTTACGGCTTTTAGTGCTGTGCCGCGTTATCTAGGTAAACAGGATTTGCAGCTAACATTCCAGGACTTGGAAGCAGCAGAGGATCTGATTCCCGGCTGGTATCCTGGTAATTGGAGTGTAGATCAAGCAGGTCGGACACTCTTGCTTTTAGCTTTGCCCCACGATGATGCTGAAGGCTATGTGCGATCGCTCGATCAAGTCTTCTCCACCGCCGATATGGGGGAGTTAGTTGCCCTTTATCAAAGTTTGCCGTTCCTACCACATCCAGAGTTACATCGGCATCGTACTGCTGAGGGAATTCGTAGCAATATGAGCAATGTATTTCAAGCCATAGCGCTACGTAATCCTTATCCAGCGAATTATTTAGATAATGCTGCTTGGAATCAGATGGTACTGAAGGCTATATTTGTCGGCAGTCCTTTACATCTAATTTGGGGTCTAGATCGGCGTGCTAATCCAGAATTGGCGAGAATGTTGGCAGACTACGCCCATGAACGTTGGGCAGCTAAACGCTCAGTTACGCCAGAACTTTGGCGATCTGTAGGACGGTTTGCCGATAGCGCCATCATCACAGATTTGGAAAAAGTACTAGCTAATGGGGATATACACGAGCAAGAAGCAGCAGCTTTAGCTTGTGCTGAGTCTCCTTTACCTCAAGCGCAAGCATTACTTTCTCATTACCCAGATTTACAGTCATCCATTCAACAAGGTAATCTGACTTGGAGCAGTTTTAGCCGCGATGCCTCTTTGTTTACAAATAAAAGGGAATAGGTTACAGGTTATAGGTTACAGATTATTCTCTATCACCTGTCACCTCTCCCCTAATCCCAATCCCCAATCATTAAAACCATGATGTATATCGATCCTCACATTCACATGTGTTCCCGTACTACTTACGATTACTTGGTAATGCGGGAATATGGAATTGTCGCCGTTATTGAACCAGCCTTTTGGTTAGGACAACCCCGAACTAACGCCGGCTCATTTAAAGACTATTTCAGTAGTCTTGTAGGCTGGGAACGGTTTCGTGCTAGTCAGTTTGGCATCCAACACTACTGCACAATCGGCCTAAATCCGAAAGAAGCTAATAACGAAGCGCTAGCAGCTGAAGTTATGGAACTGCTACCACTTTATGCCTGTAAAGAAGGAGTTGTTGCTATTGGTGAAATTGGCTATGACGATATGACAGAAGCAGAGGATAAGTACTTTTGTCAACAGTTAGAATTAGCCAAAGAGCTCGATATGTTGGTACTAATTCATACTCCTCACCGCAATAAAAAGGCGGGTGCTAGTCGGAGTATGGATCGCTGTATTGAATATGGCTTAGATCCTTCACAAGTAGTTATCGATCACAACAACGAAGAAACTGTTGAAGAAGTATTAGGACGAGGTTTTTGGGCGGCTTTCACGATTTACCCACAGACGAAGATGGGTAACGCCCGGATGGTTGAAGTTGTCCGTAAGTATGGATGCGATAGCGTAGCGGGACGTGATAACGTTCGTCGCATCATTGTAGATAGTAGTGCTGATTGGGGTATTAGCGATCCTTTGGCAGTCCCAAAAACGGCTCAATTGATGTTAGATAGGGGCATTCCTGAAGATCATGTACGAGCAGTTTGTTATGAAAATGCCCTAGCTGCTTACAGTCAAACTGGGCAAATGAAAGCATCAGACTGGCTCAATCCTCAATCTATCGATCAACGTCAAATGTTCAGTGGTAATTCTGTGCTACGGGGACAAGAACCAGGAATTAAATCAGTTTCAGATTTTGTGTTGATTGAGTAGAACATTGGCCGTGAGGAGTGTATAGACATCTGGTTCATCAATATACGGTTTGTTTTGAGTAATTATTAGGCAGGGGGGCAGCTAAGTGAATGTTGCAAGCTTAAATTTTCAAAGCTGGCGGGGTTATCTGGAATTGATGCGTCCTGCTAATATTGTTACTGCTTGGGCGGATATTCTTCTAGGTTTTGCTGCTTCTGGTTCTGGGATTATTTTTGTTCAATTAATGAATGGAGAAGCAAGTTTTTCCATACTAATTCCATTAGCTTGGTTGTTATTAGCTACAACTGGCTTATACGGTGGCGGTATAGTTTTTAATGACGTTTTCGATGCCGAATTAGATGCCAAAGAACGACCAAAGAGGGCAATTCCTAGTGGTCGCGTATCTCGCCAAAATGCTACTTTATTGGGGAGTATACTGTTTGCAATCGGGATTATAGCTGCTTTTCAAGTATCGTTGTTGAGTGCTGCGATCGCAACATTTATTACTCTTTCATGCCTCCTTTATAACTCACTTGCCAAACATCATCCTTTTTTCGGTCCTTTAAATATGGGTTTGTGTCGTGGCAGTAACTTATTATTAGGTGTAAGTGCTGTACCCGAAATCATCGGAGAACGTTGGTATTTAGCGCTGATTCCTGTTCTTTATATTGCTGCTATCACCGCAATTAGTCAGGGTGAAGTTCATGGAGGAAAGAAGATTACGGGAGTACTCGCGCTACTTCTAATTGCAATAGTTTTGACAGCAGTTTTAGCTTTAGGATTATTAGAAGAGTATAGAGCGATCGCAGCCCTACCATTCGCTATTTTCTTAGCTATCAGAATCTTGCCTAACTTTATCAAAGCGGCGCGCGAACCAATAGCTGAAAATATCAGAAATGCTGTGAGAATAGGCGTTTTATCTCTAATAGTATTAGATGCAACCGTTGCCTCTGGTTTTGCTGGTTTGTATTACGGTTTATTCGTTCTAATTTTGCTACCATTTTCGATGAAGTTAGCAAAAGTATTTGCTGTTACTTAACTTGAATGTATACACCCAGTAACACCATAAATTGGCTATAGGGGCGCATAGATGTGCGCCCCTAACCATGAATATGTAGCAGGTATTTTGTGAAATAGTTTAATCAAAGAAAACAAATTACATATACAAAGGATAAAGCTAGAAAATGAAAATTACAAAAAACAATAATTTTCACTTAACTTATTGCAGCAATATTCATCCTGGTGAAAGTTGGCTAGAGGTTTTCAATAATTTAAAAAAGTATATTCCCGAACTCAAATCACGTTTATCGCCTACCGAACCTTTTGGGATTGGCTTGAGGTTAGCAGATGTTGCTTCAAAAGAACTTTTAGAAAGTAATAACTTAGCTCAATTTCAAGCTTGGCTAACTCAACAAGATTTATATGTTTTCACCTTAAACGGATTCCCTTATGGTGGATTTCATCGACAAGTAGTAAAAGACCAAGTTTATGCACCAGATTGGTCTACACAAGAACGAGCTAATTATACATTAAACTTGGCACACATTTTAGCTAGTCTATTACCCCAAGGACTTGATGGCGGAATTTCTACACTACCATTATCCTATAAACCTTGGTGGATAAAAGACCAAGCAACTTTTGAAACGGTTCTAAAAAAGAGTTGTTTGAATATAGCATCAGTTGTTGTAGAAATGATTCGCATCCATGAAGAAACAGGCAAGATCCTTCATATTGATTTAGAACCTGAGCCTGATGGTTTAATTGAAAACACCTCAGAAGTAATTGATTTTTATCAAAATTGGTTATTGCCCATTGGTGCTAATTATTTATCAGAGAAGTTAAATATTGAGCAGGATTTAGCAGAGACTAAATTGCTAGAACACGTTCGGCTTTGTTATGATACCTGTCATTTTTCAGTTGAATATGAGGAACCACAATCTGTATTTACACGTTTGCAATCGGCAGGAATTAAGATTGGCAAAATTCAAATCAGCGCTGCAATTAAAGTAAAAATACCTGCTGAGGTTGATAAACGTAGTTTGATAGTTGAACGCTTACGTCCTTTTGCTGAATCTACTTATCTTCATCAGGTAATAGAACGTCGCAGCGATGGTACACTTCATCACTATCCTGACTTAATAACTGCATTACCACATTTAGAGCAATCTTTAGCTGAAGAATGGCGCACTCACTTCCATGTCCCAATTTTTATTCATGATTATCAAATTTTGCAATCTACCCAAGATGATATTGCTACTGTTTTACAGCTACTTCAGACAAATAATGCTTGTTCACATTTAGAAATTGAGACTTACACTTGGGATGTATTGCCATCAGAAATGAAGATAGATTTACTGACTTCTATTCAGCGAGAATATGAGTGGGTATTAAGAGGTTGTTTGAAAAGTGGTTGGCTGTGATTTTAGGCACTAACCGATCCCCCCTAGCCCCCCTTAAAAAGGGGGGAACCAGAATCAAAGTCCCCCTTTTTAAGGGGGATTTAGGGGGATCTAGAACGTTTTGTTACCGAGAAGAAAACTTTTCAAACATCCTCTAAAGGAATTCGCTGCAAATTAAGAAGAAACTAAGTTTATGAAAAAAACAGTTGTTTTAAATGTCGTGGGATTAACGCCCAGCTTACTAGGAGAAAATACGCCGTTTTTATCTTCTTGGGCTGATAAAGGGCAAGTGGCTCCCATTAAAAAAGTTCTACCTGCTGTAACTTGTTCGGTTCAAGCTACTTATTTAACAGGAAAATTGCCTAATGAACATGGAATTGTCGCTAATGGTTGGTACTTCCGTGATGAATGTGAAGTAAAGTTTTGGCGGCAGTCTAATAAACTAGTGCAAGCTCCCAAAATTTGGGAAATAGCTAAATCAATCGATCCAAACTTTACTTGCGCCAACCTTTTTTGGTGGTACAACATGTATTCTTCAGTAGATTATGCAATTACGCCGCGCCCGATGTATCCCGCAGATGGGAGAAAATTCCCTGATATTTATACCCATCCTAGTGATGTGCGATCGCAAATTCAATCTGATTTAGGAAATTTCCCTCTGTTCGATTTCTGGGGGCCAAAAACTACCATTAGTTCTAGTCAATGGATTGCCAATTCCGCCAAATGGATTGAGGAACGCTACAGCCCGACATTATCACTAGTTTATCTACCACATTTAGATTACTGTCTGCAAAAATTTGGTAACAATCAAACACAGATTCAAGCAGATTTACGAGAAATTGATGCTGTTTGTGGGGATTTAATTGAATATTTTGAAGCACGCAATACTCAGGTAATTATTCTTTCTGAGTATGGCATTACTCCAGTTTCTAAAGCTGTGGATTTAAACCGCGTACTACGGGAAAACGGTTTAATTGCTGTGCGAGAAGAATTAGGGCGAGAACTGCTCGATTTTGGTGCTAGCATTGCCTTTGCTGTTGCCGATCATCAAATTGCTCATGTATATGTGAACGATCCGGCGTATATCCCGAAAGTGCGATCGCTTTTAGAAGCGACTGAAGGCGTAGCGCAGGTATTGGATGAAGAGGGTAAACAAGCCTACCACCTCGATCATCCTAGATCGGGAGAGTTAGTGGCGATCGCACAATCTGACGCTTGGTTTACCTATTATTATTGGCTCGATGATGCGAAAGCACCTGATTTTGCTAGAACTGTAGATATCCACCGCAAACCTGGTTACGATCCTGTAGAACTTTTCCTCGATCCGCAAATAAAATTTCCTCAAGGAAAAATTGCTCTCAAGTTACTCAAGAAACAACTAGGTTTTCGCTACTTAATGGATGTGATCCCTCTGGATGCTTCCCTGGTGCGTGGCTCTCACGGTAACATTACCACTTCTCCAGACGAAGGGCCTCTATTTATCACCCATCAAACTCACCTCGTTAATGAACATCAAATTGAAGCGACAGATGTTTGCTCGTTGATTCTCAAACATTTAAATACCTAAAAGGCAGTATAGAGGCGATATATCGTTTCTACATCTTACCAAAATACCAAAAAATTCCTTGTAATTCATAATTATATCGAGTATGTAAGTAGAAGGACTAAATTAAACCTAACTTGAGCTTGCCGGGTTTCGACTTCGCGGAAGTTGAGTTTCGACTACGCGGAAGTTGAGCGTAGTCGAAACTCAACCCTCGTCTTCTCAAGGATCGAGCATTGAGCGCAGTGGTCACTGAGCTTGTCGAAGTGTCGAAATGCGTCTTCTAAATAATTGTGTCCACTTACTTACCACTGGCGGATGTAATCTGAAATAGTAAGGCTCATTAATGGAGTTCAGAAGCTCATTAATGGAGTTCAGAGACTCATTAATGAGTATCAAAGACTCTTTAATGGAGTTCAGAGGCTCATTAATGAGTATCAAACACTCATTAATGAGTATCAAAGACTCATTAATGAAGTTCAGAGGCTCTTTAATGAGTATCAAAGACTCATTAATGAAGTTCAGAGGCTCATTAATGAGTATCAAAGACTCTTTAATGGAGTTTAGAGGCTCATTAAGTAGATAAACAAAAATATTAACAGCCATTGCGATCGCACCATTCGTAAAGCATATCCTAGAGAAGTAGTTTTAGGCATTGCGATCGCATTATTTTACTTCACTGCATTTGCAATGACATTGTGTAATTAATTATCTTGCTTACTTATTAGACTAGGATTTGAATCTCAGGCGGGTAATACAGTCGGTGCAGATTACCTAAATTACTGAAACCAACGGGAGACAAAAGCAACCATTCTCCTGAACCAAGACTGACGATCCCGACGCAAGTCTTCCAAATTCTCACGGCAGGTTATTGTATTGGGATGATTTGCTCCCAACCGTTGTTCAGCGATCTCTAAAGCTTCGATATACAAAGGTTCGGCTTCGCTATACCTTCCCTGTAAATTGTAAAGTACTGCCAAATTGTTCAGGCTGTTTGCTATATCGGGGTGTTCATCCCCCAGCAGACGTTTTCTCATAGACAAAGCTTCGATGTACAAAGGTTCGGCTTCGCTGTACCTTCCCTGTTATTTGTAGAGTTCTGCTAAATTGTTCAGGCTTTGTGCTACATCGTGGTGTTCATCACCCAGCAGGCTTTTTGTCATGGACAAAGCTTCGGCGTACAAAAGTTCGGCATCGCTGTACCTTCCCTGTGAATAATAGAGTACTGCCAAATTGTTCAGGCTATTTGCTACATCAGGGTGTTCATCCCCCAGCAGGCGTTTTCTCATGGACAAAGCTTCGATGTGCAAAGGTTTCGCATCGCTGTACCTTCCCTGTAATTTGTAGAGTACAGCCAAATTGTTCAAACTCTCTGCTACATCGGGGTGTTCATTCCCCAGCAGGTGTTTTCTCATGGACAAAGCTTGAATTAACAAAGGTTCGGCATCGTTGTACCTTCCCTGCAAATAGAAGAGTTCTGCCAAATTGTTCAGGCTCGATGCCACATTCAAGTGTGATTCTCCTAAACGCTCTCTAGTAGCTGATAAACTTTCTTCACCCCAAGGTAAAGCTTGCTCATAGGCTCCTTGACCTTTGTAAAATCTACTTAAGCCCAAAAAAGGCGAGATTAAATCATCATCACTTAACCAAGGTTGGTAAACTGTAGCAGTTTCTTCAATGTGGGGGATAGCTAGAGTTGCTTCAGCAAATTCTATCAATGTGGGTGTCTGAGGAATATCTTTTGCTACGGCTACCATTGCTTGACAATAGCCACGCTTAAGTTCATCTGCTTGGGCTAACTCTTCTAACTTCTGCTGCAATAATTCCCGAATGCGTTCGTGAACTTGGTAGGTGTCCTCTGCCAATTCTTGCAGGAGATAACGCTCAACTAAAACAGTGCGGTTAGCTTTTAAGTCAAATTCCAAATCGCTAACACTTGCTGCTGATTCTACCAAAGACCAAGGGATAGGAGCCAAAGCAAACAAACTCAAAAGACTTGCCAATTTTTGCGCTTCTGGTTCCAAGCTTTGCCAATTCAACTCAAAAGCTGCTGCGACACCAGACTCGCCACCTGTTGCTTGCTTTTGTAGCTGTGCGAGAATATCTGCTAGCATGATTTGCTCCCTGGCTCTTGCCGCAGTCCTGCTATTAGGTAAAGTCCAACAGGTACATAATTCACAAATTGGCAAAGTCCCTTAGCAAATTCTAATTCTTTCTCAACCCTATCTTTTCCCAGCAAGGTTGTTAATAATTCTAAGGCTGCATCTGCTGACAATTTACCTAACGGCAGTGATGGATATGCTAACCCTGTATTTAGACGAGTGGTAATTAACACCTTAAACCGAGAACCTTTAGGTGGTAGATAAGGTTTAATTTGCATCCAGTCTTTGACATCATCAAATATTAATAGAACTTTACCAGTTTGCCAATTCTTCCAACAATAACCAACTTGGCCTGCTAGGCTTAAACCATCCGGCGGATTAAAGTTGGGTAAATTCACAACTCCAAACTCTACTAACTGGGTTCCCAAATCAATACCTTGGGGATTTAACCAACAACACCCACCAGAATAATCTTCCAAATATTGCCATGAGTATTGAATAGCTAACTCTGTTTTACCCACGCCACCTTGTCCAATCACATCGCTAATTACTACAACATCATTGACTTGCAATAGCTGATGCAATTGTTCTATTTGCTCATCCCTGCCAACAAACTTACGAGCTTGACTCTGTGGGATATTATGCGGGATATCAAACGGGTTGAAATGAGATTTTTCAATATCTCCATCCCAACTTCGGGAATAAAAATAAGTCGGCAGTTGTTTTTTTTCTAAACTGGTAAATCGTTGCTTAACTGCCTCAGTGACTTCCTTCATGTTCGGGGGAAAAGTCCCATTAGCTGCGGCAAAAGCGTCTCTCACAGCTTGAGAAAAGTATCCTGTTTTATTTTCAGAATTTACCTTAGCTTGCTCTCCTTCTCGCGTAGCCAGTAACACAAATTGTTGACTATCTTGCTTTGGTTGACCACTTAAAAAAGCTTTGCCACCTAAATTCGTTGGTCTTCCCTTCGACTCTAAAACATAATTGGCACAGGCATCAATAATACAAATATGATTCCGAATCTGAAATTTATCGGAACCTAACAAAACTAATAAAGAATTTAAATCTAAATTCTGCCAATTCTGTATATTTGCATCAGCACAAAGCAACCGACGCTCTCGTTCTGAGGTAATCAAACCATGTCCCGCCCAAAAAATGTAGAGTAAATCCCCCGACTTTGGGGATAAAAAGTTAGTCACAATGTCGGAGATATTTTGCTCTGTTGCTAACTCTACAGTTAACCCACATTCCCCAATTAACTGCTGATTTTCTTCCAGCGCTGATAAACATAACCGAATATTCTCCTTCGGTACACCGCGCCGATGCAGCCAATGAGCAAATTTCAGCGCATCATCGGCTGGCCCTCCACCTGGCACATTCCAAGCAGTTTCGTGGTACTTTTCAATACCCACAATTAACCCAAAAGTGCGATCGGGTTTAGCCATCAACTGCATGATGACCTAGCCTCTCACGTGATGGGGAAAATTACCTAACCCACTAGGGCGTGTTTTCAAACCTTTCTTGAAGCACCTGAGTCTTTGGAGATCCCCCCAACCCCCCTTAAAAAGGGGGGCTTTTAGAGTTTCTTTTTCCTTCTTAAAAAGGGGAGCTTTTAGAGTTTCTTTTCCCTTCTTAAAAAGGAGAGCTTTTAAAGTTTCTTTTCCCCCCTTAAAAAGGAGAGCTTTTAAAGTTTCTTTTCTCCCCTTTTTAAGGGGGGTTAGGGGGGATCTTCGACTTTTAAAAAAGTCCCTAACTCCTTTCCCTCAGGACTTACGCAACTGGCACAGCGTGATCGCTATTTTATAGTATTTATGTACTATATAAAGTGGCTGACCCATAGGCCATTGCTGAAATTAGTAACAGTAATCGGCTGTGTCAAATATTCTTTAAATCATGAGAAAATTAGTTGAGGATACATAAAATAAATCTTGTAGTTTATGAGATTTACTAAACTTAACTATTGCCAATACTTGTTAAGTAGTCAGATTAATTAT
>NZ_JAVRBY020000003.1:0-85430 GCF_034531035.1 Nostoc sp. DedQUE02
CCTATGGGTCAGCCACTTTATATAGTACATAAATACTATAAAATAGCGATCACGCTGTGCCAGTTGCGTAAGTCCTGGAGTTGTTTGCTTCAAACTCCAACTGCCTAAACTGTTAGATAAAAAACAAAACTGCTGCCGCAGTACTGCTGTGGATACCAGTATCGTATACTATAGCTTTGAATTAACTTATCCACAATTTTGGTATGGGCGATCGCATCACGTCGTGCTTGCAAAATTAGAATTTTGGGTATGTTTGGCAGAATTAGTTTCTGGCTCTGAATACATAGCAAATAACTCATTAAAAGCCTCTTCCCCATTAATCTCTCCACTACTAACAAATCGTTCTACTTCAACCGAACCATCTTCAAAAAATTCCACTTCCCATCGTTCCCCAGCCACCGCCACATTCACCATAATAGTTTCATCTCGATGATGGGCTAAGGTGTAACTAATTCTCTCTTGTTCCAATTGATTTAGAAAAGTAACTAGTTTGCCAAATCCATGATTCTTCATTTGTCAAACCTCTTATCACTTAATAACTTGCGAACAACTTTAAAACCCGGTTTATTTACCTCTGCTCCCGCTTCAATCTCCTCCCATAACATTTCACAAAACTCATCCCAACTGGGCGATTCTTCCGGGAGTGGAGCCTGTTTTATACTACCCTTCTTGTACTTTAGTATTTCAGACACCTTTTGCCCAGCAAATTTGTGTACGATTTTCCCCTCTCCTTTTGATTGAGCAGCTACTTGATTTTATAAAATAGTGATGCCTACGGCGGTAAACTACGCACTTTCTCAATTATCCATTAATTGTATCCATAAATTACTCCTGAGAATTACTTCCTTTTTCTTCTTTATCATCAGGTAAATCAATTTTCGGTTGCCCATAATTAGCCAAAGTCATCCCTTCTTCTAAATATACAGCAGAGTATTTACTCAACCCAATACGCTGTGCAGAATAAATTCCAGAATGACCTGAAAATAAATAGCTCACTACACAGCCAATACCAATAAATATCCCCGATTCCAGACCAAATAGTTCAATTCCCATTAAGGTGGATGCCAATGGTGTATTTGCTGCACCCGCAAACACACCCACAAATCCCATTCCTGCTAACAGTGGTGCAGGTAATGCTAAAAGTAACGATAAAGCATTACCTAAAGTTGCACCAATAAAAAATAAAGGCGTAACTTCTCCTCCTTTAAAACCTGCTCCTAAAGTTAAAGCAGTCAGACCCAATTTTGCTGCAAAATCCCAAGGAGGTAGCTGAGTGAAAAAAGAATCAACAATAGTAGGGATACCAAGCCCAATGTATTTAGTTGTACCACTTAACCCAACAATTACTGTTATCATCGCACCGCCGATAAAAGGACGTAATGGAGGATAAGATATCTTACTTTTAAATAAGTGACTAATTTGGTGAGTTACTTTAGCAAAGAATCTCGCGACAATTCCAAAAATTGCACCTGCAATAATCGCAGCAATCAATCCCCAAATTGTGAGCGTCGGTATAAAGGGAGCGTGTCGGTATGCTGTATGATGTAAACCCAATAGTAAGGTGACTTGATTCCCAACGATCGCAGCAATTAAAGAAGAAAAAAGAGCGTCGTAATGAATTTTACCAATTGCTAAAACTTCTAGACCAAATACGGTTCCAGCTAAGGGAGTACCAAAAACTGAAGCAAATCCTCCACTGATACCCGCCGTTAACAAAATTCGCCGATTAGCCCCTTGGAAATGTAATATTTTAGTTAGCTGATCGGCTAAAGAAGCACCCATTTGTAATGCTGTACCTTCACGACCGGCTGAACCACCAAATAAATGCGTCAGGTCTGTTCCTAATAAAACAAGAGGAGTCATACGGAAGGGAATAACCTTTTTAGGGTTATGAATTTCTTCTAGTAAAAGGTTATTTCCAGCTTCTACAGTCCGACCGAATTGATGATATATCCAACCACTCAAGAAGCCACCAAGAGGAAGCAAGGCGATAATCCAGCGATGGGATTCTCGCCAATCTGTTGCCCATTCTAATGAAGCTAAAAGAGCCGCAGAAGCCGTTCCAGCAAGAATGCCAACTACAACAGAAATAGGCAACCACTTAATTAGATGTGGTAATGCAATAAACGGTTCAAATTGACGAAACTGTTTCATGAATACACTAGCGAACATTCCATGACTCCTTGAAGTGCGATTTGTAGACAGATGCTTTCTACAGGGGAGTCAGGTGATGTCTTTAACCAAGCCCTACTCCCCCGCAGTCAGCGAAGAAAGTAGGAGCCATCAGCCTTTCAGTGATGACTTTCAGTCCTGAAAAGGCGGTTTTGGCGAGCTCCATCGCCATTGATTATAGAATACCATTTTTGCTTTTAATGGAAATTAATATTTGTTTTGTTGATTGATTAACAATACAGATGCGATCGCGATTTGTTTAAAGCCCAAAAATACTCACAAGCAACCGAAGCTTTAAAGGCGTGTGAATTAGATTTTCAGCTATTTACCGAACAAGTGTATGAAGCACAAGAGATATACTCAGAATCTCTATAAGACTCATATTTGATTTCTGAAAAAAATTCGGTATACTTTAATCTTCTGAAATCCTCTTGCCTATTGCCTATCTACGCAAATAATTTCAGTAATCAAACCAGATTCCTATATAAATAACTGAATCTTAACTAATGGCGTAGGCATTGCACTTAATAATTTCTGCCTATTTAAAAAATTATTTCTATAGATAGATGCATTTTTTAATATCTGTATAAATTAGCTCCTTAATATGATACATATCAAAAACAACTAAATTAGTATTCTTAAAAGTTAAGTGGGAAAACCGTACTTCTCTGATAGGTTTTCTCTACCATATATCTAAATTGAGCTAGATAAAATCAAAATGTAGCTGAAGTAATGCTGTTTTCTCAAACATTTACACAGCATTAAGAGGAGAGCAAAATATGACAAATCAATTGAAAACGGCTGCTTTACTTGCTGCGCTAAGTGGTCTTTTGATTGCAATTAGTTACTGGGTAATTGGCGGTTCTAGTGGTTTGATTATCGGGATTGGCTTGGCAGCAGTCACAAACCTATTTTCTTGGTATCAGTCAGATAAGATTGCGCTAGCAGTATACCAAGCACAGCCTGTGAGTGAAAGGGAAGCACCAGGACTTTATCGGATGGTTCAGAGATTGAGCGATCGCGCCAATATTCCCATGCCTAAAGTTTATATCGTTCCAAGCCAGGGTGCTAACGCTTTCGCAACAGGGCGCGATCCAGAACACGCTGCTGTGGCTGTCACCGAAGGTATTCTAAATATATTGCCAGATGATGAACTCGAAGGCGTTATTGCTCACGAGCTGACTCATATTATTAATCGTGACACCCTCACACAAGCTGTTGCTGCTACTGTTGCCGGTGCTATCTCATTTCTAGCCCAAATGGTTAGTTACAGCCTATGGTTTAGCGGTGGTTCACGAGATGACAACAGAGGTGGAAATCCTTTAGGAGTTTTATTAACAGTTATACTTGCGCCAGTAGCTGCGACAATCATTCAGTTAGCTATTTCGCGCACACGAGAATTCTCTGCTGATGCAGGTTCTGCGAGATTAACTGGTAATCCTCGTGCTTTAGCTAGGGCATTGCAACGTTTAGAAGCCTCAGCAAAGCAGATGCCTTTAAATGCTAATCCAGCTTATGAGCCGTTATTAATTATCAATTCTATTTCTGGACAATTTTTGGGTAACTTGTTCTCTAGTCACCCTGCTACAGAAATGCGAGTTGCAGCATTGCTGAAATTAGAGCAACAACTGCCAACAAAAGTTTATTAATTTGTCATTAGTCATTAGTCATTTGGAAAATTTACCATGACTCATGACTAATAGTACAGGGTGCAATTCTGATTCGAGAGTAGGCTTTGCAGTTAAGGAAATTTTAACTATGAATGCTAACAAGATCGAACCGATTGAAACCACAGTAATTGAATCAACCGAATCCATAGTAATTGTAGAAATCAGTTCTGAAACTGATAAATTAGTAGAAAGCGAAATGGTTGGTGAAACCGATGAGGTGAAGCGCGAAACCAAAGCGTTGATTGAGGCGCTAAAAAGACGCGCTGTTGAAGCTGATTCAGCAGGTAATATCACTCGTGAAACATATTTGAAAGCTGTGCATCAAGCACGGGAATTAATTGAGGGAAGGAAAGTGATAGAACGCGATCGCTTACAGGACTCTTGGGCGATAATTCAAAATGAAGCCGAGAGAAACTGGCATTTATTGATGAAAGACGTAGTAGACTTTAGCTTTCGTTTACAAAAGGCGGCTATTGCTGCCTGGGAAACCTTCAATAACCCCTATTCTCGTTAAACAGGGGAAGAGTGCGATCGCAACTAAATGTAGGGGCGCACAGATGTACGCCCCTACCATGATTGGAATTGAAAGCAAATCACCCTAAACCCAAAAAATTTGAAATCAACGGCAACAGATTGCTGCACTGTTCAACCAACTTTGTGGCACTGGGTAAACTAGAAATTGTCCCTTTTAAAATCTTAATAGCCGTTTTCGCCGCCTTTTGCATTGCCCCTTCTTGAGGACTTTTCCCCGCTTCTGCTAAGGCTTTCACTTGTTCTAATGCCTCAGCTTTATCTTCTTGCGGTAAGTTTGTATCAGCCTCAATTGCTGCTTGCAATTGCGTCAACAGTTCCTTAATTCCTGGTTTATCTGGTTCGGGAGATGCTGGTAACTCGTTTATGGTATTTGTTACCGTACCGCTAATATCGCCCAAATTTAAAGCTTGTCCACTGGCATTAAAGTCTCTGCCAACACTGCCAATTTCAATTTTGCGGCTGGCATCATTGCTGTTAGTCATATTTTTATTCTCAACTTTATTGTCAACTTGAACATTTATAGGTTTATTTGCTAATAATTTTACAATCTCTGCCATCTCTCCGCTTTGTTGGCGATAAACGACTATTTGCTCATCTTTAGCCTGTAATTGTGCTTTATATTTTTCTTCTACAGCTTGCAATGCCAGTTGATAATTTTGTGTAAAATCACTATGAATCTTTTCTTTATCAGCACCATCTGGCACACCAACTTTAACGACTACTACCCCATCGCCTTTATTTTCAATACTCTGTAGGGCTAATTCTGTGTCTTCATTTTGATTTTGCACATTTTGAAAGGCATTAACAAAAGCCTTCCAATCAATGCCATTACGGAAAATCAAATCAACAGTATTTAAAACCTCTTCAAATAACTTAGAAAATTCACCTGGTTGAAATTCCCCACTACTGGGACGGCGTTCGCGGTCATCGGTTTTAGGCTTGGGGTGTTCTAAAAGATAAATAAAGCGACAATCAACATTATTGAACTGAGTTGTACTTTCAATATTCCACGCTTCTACACAAGCACCTGTCATGTGGGCGCTATTGAAATCAGTGCCTACAGCTTGAGCTAGAGTTAAATTTGCCCACTCTAAACAAGCTCCTTGAAAGGTTGCTTCAGTAATATTAGCATCTCTGAGATTTGCCTCTTTTAAATCTGCACCTATGAGGTTAGCGCCTTTAAGGTTAGCACCAAGATATGATTTATTTCTACCATTGCAGCTTACGAGCAAATTGAGAACAGTAAGGTTAATTAGTATAGTGTTGTTTACTCTGGCAAAGTCGAGTTTTTTGACTTCATAAAAACGAGTGCGTGTGAGGTTGGCATTTCTGAAATCTGTATTTCTAAGAATTGCACCTGTAAAGTCAACATCAGTTAAATCAGCACTACGAAAACTAGTTCCACCTGTAGCAGCAAAGGCAATAGCAAATGAGCGAACCCAAGCTTCTTTTTCATTTCCAGCTAGACTACGCCAGCCAATGTAAGCACTAAATAATGTAAAGGCTACGGCGAAGGCTAGGGCGAAGGCTCCGGCTCCGGCGAAGGCTCCGGCGAAGACGAAGACTAGGGCGAAGGCTACGGCGAAGGCTACGGCGAAGGCTACGGCGAAGGCTCCGGCGAAGGCTCCGGCGAAGGCTACGGCGAAGGCGAAGGCTCCGACGAAGGCGAAGGCTCCGACGAAGGCTCCGGCTATGGCTAAGCCTTCGGCGAAGGCTTCGGCGAAGGTTCCGGCGAAGGCTCCGGCGAAGGCTCCGGCGAAGGCTCCTAAACCTGCTGTTAAACCCTTACGAATGGTAATAATACAAAAAATTAGCAGAAAAATTAGGGTGACTATTCCTGCTATGAAGTTTTGAGTATTATCAAGTTTAAAAATATATGCTACCAATATACCAAGCAAGATTGAGAAAAATCCTGATAGTCCCGACAGCAGCAATGATACTGTGAGCAACCCAATTGTCCAACGTCGCTGTAATCCGGCTTTAGCACCTGTGAAGTCAGCATCTTTAAGAATCGCGTTGGTAAAGTTTGCTCCTCTAATATCCGCCTTGCTAAAGTTAGCTCCAGTCAAGTTTTGACCTTTAAAAGAGCGACCTCGGAGATTTTGACCGGAGTAGTCTGGCGGCATAATCACTAATTCGTAATTCGTAATACTTCGGCTCCTTTCGACTTCGCTCAAGGCAAGTCGCTCAGTACAAGTTCGTAGTTAAGAAAGTTAGATTAAATTTGGGTTTGGGGGTTTGAATTTGGTGACGTATTTTTGAGAACTGGTATCACTGAGATTTTATACAACTTTGCTGTGTAATATTCCCGATTTGGTGAAATTTTCATCAATATTACTCATAAGGAGTCCACATACTTAAAACTTTCATCTCGCATTCCAGGAACTTGCAGTATGTGCAACGTTATTGCAACTATAGCGGTCTATCTCATAACAGGAGCAGCTTCACAACTTACGGGAGCGACTTCACAACTTACGGGAGCAGCTTCACAACTTACGGGAGCAGCTTCAGAACTTATGGGAGCAACTTCACAACTTACGGGAGTAGCTTCAGAACTTATGGGAGCAACTTCACAACTTACGGGAGCAGCTTCAGAACTTATGGGAGCAGCTTCACAACTTATGGGAGCAACTTCACAACTTACGGGAGCGGTCTACCTTACAATATTACTCACTAAGATTTTCACCTTCCTGTTGCTTCCTGCCTATATCAGCTAAAGTGACTTGATTAGCATAAATTTTTGTTTTGGCGATCGCAGCTACTCAACTACTTTAAAATTAGATTACCCCACCAAAAAAGAACCTCCAGATGACCA
The DNA here is from genome assembly GCF_034531035.1 of Nostoc sp. DedQUE02. Lineage (NCBI taxonomy): Bacteria > Bacillati > Cyanobacteriota > Cyanophyceae > Nostocales > Nostocaceae > Nostoc > Nostoc sp. DedQUE02. The sequence continues at coordinate 7,192 of NZ_JAVRBY020000003.1, forward strand.
GAGAATTTAACGTCATTATAGAACGCGACTCTGAGGGTTATTTTGTTGCCTCCGTGCCTAGTTTAGCTGGATGTCACACCCAAGCCAAATCTCTAGACGAACTGATAGAGCGGATTAAAGAAGCTATTGAACTTTGTTTAGAGGTTGAACAAGAAAACACCGAAGCATTAGAGTTTATCGGTGTGCAAAGGGTTTCTATTCAAGTATGAGTAAACTACCGAGTTTGACTGCGTGAGAAGTAATAACAGCGTTAAAAAAAGCAGGTTTTGAGGTAGCAAGAATCCGAGGGAGTCACCATTTTGTGATACACAGTGATGGCCGTCGAACTGTTGTTCCAGTCCATTCTGGTGAAACAATTGGTTCTGGTTTGTTAGCGCAGATACTCCGTGACTGTGAGATCAGCCGTGATGAATTCCGGGAACTATTGTAAAAATAGGTAAAACTTACCCTTCCTCTCTCATGGACTCCTTTATATAGTGTGAGATTATTTCATTTTTTCTTCAACCAGAACTACTACAATTACTATTGATGCTAGATAATGGGAAAGCTTTGACATTTTCTTCCCAATCTAGCCCGGAAACAATAATTAAGACTTATGCGAACTCACTATTGCGGCGAACTCCGAAAAGAACATATTGGAGAAACTGTTACCTTTTACGGATGGGTAGACCGTCGCCGCGATCACGGTGGTGTGATATTTTTAGATTTACGCGATCGCTCTGGAATAGTCCAAATCGTCAGCGATCCGCAACGCACCCCAGATTCTTACGAGCAGGCGAACGCCCTGCGAAATGAATATGTTGTTGAAATCACTGGTAGAGTAACGCAACGTCCTGAAGAATCGTTGAATACCCGCATCCCAACAGGCGAGGTAGAAATCTACGCCGATAAAATTCAACTCCTCAATGCTGTCCGCAAACAGTTACCTTTCCAAGTTTCCGTAGCTGACACCGAGACAGTGCGAGAAGACTTGCGGCTGAAATATCGTTATTTGGATTTGCGACGCGAACGCATGGCGCAAAATTTGCAACTGCGTCATCAAATTGTCAAAGCCATGCGTCGTTATCTGGAAGATTTGGAAGGTTTTATCGAAGTCGAAACCCCGATACTTACCCGTTCTACTCCAGAAGGAGCGCGGGATTATATTTTACCCAGTCGCGTTAATCCAGGTGAGTGGTATGCTTTGCCCCAATCACCCCAGTTATTTAAACAATTACTGATGGTATCCGGCTTAGATAGATATTATCAGATTGCCCGTTGCTTTCGTGATGAAGATTTACGCGCTGACAGACAACCGGAATTTACCCAATTGGACATGGAAATGAGCTTCATGTCCCAAGAAGAAATTATTGAACTAAATGAGAACTTAGTTTGCCATATCTTCAAAACCGTTAAAGGTATTGAGTTACAGCGCCCTTTCCCCCGCCTCACTTACGCTGAGGGAATGGAACGCTACGGTAGTGATAAACCAGATACCCGCTATGGTTTGGAATTAGTTGATGTCTCAGATATTGTCAAAGACTCTGGTTTCAAAGTCTTTCGGGACACTGTTACCAATGGTGGTATCGTCAAAATCTTGCCCATTCCCAACGGTAACGATGTAATTTCTAATGTCCGCATTAAACCAGGCGGCGACTTATTTAAAGAAGCCAGCGAAGCCGGTGCTAAAGGTTTAGCTTATATCCGCGTCAGGGATGATGGCGAAATAGACACCATTGGCGCAATAAAAGACAACTTAAGCGAAGAACAAAAACAAGAAATTTTACGCCGTACAGGTGCAAAAGCTGGACATTTGCTGTTGTTTGGGGCAGGGGAAGCTGCTACAGTTAATAAAACATTAGATAGATTACGGCAAGCGATCGCTAGAGAATTTAACTTAATCGATCCAGAAAAAATCAACTTGCTGTGGATTACAGACTTCCCGATGTTCGAGTGGAATGCTGACGAAAAACGTTTAGAAGCACTACACCACCCGTTTACAGCACCACATCCTGATGATTTGAGCGACTTAAAAACTGCACGCGCCCAAGCTTATGACTTGGTACTCAATGGCGTAGAAGTGGGCGGTGGAAGTCTGCGGATTTATCAGCGAGAAATTCAACAGCAAGTCTTTGAAGCGATCGGTTTATCTCCTGAAGAAGCACAAAGTAAATTTGGCTTTCTCTTAGAAGCATTTGAATATGGTACACCACCGCATGGTGGCATTGCCTACGGTTTAGATCGTTTGGTAATGTTGCTAGCTGGAGAAGAATCTATACGAGATGTCATTGCTTTTCCGAAGACACAGCAAGCGCGTTGTTTGTTAACAGATGCGCCTTCGAGTGTAGATGCTAAACAGTTGAAAGAATTACACGTTGCTTCAACTTATAAACCAAAGTCTTAGTCAACTAGAAAATAGTTTAAGTAGGGTGGGCATTGCCCACCAATTACTTGAATTGAGAAAGCAAAGATAAAGAATAATATTTATAGTGTCATCTCGGTTGCAAGAAGAAACCAAATCGATTACTTGCAATACAGTTTACACCGTCGGCTAATAGAGAGGCACTAAGGTTCTCATACTTTAGTGCGCTTGCTCATTGGATATTAGTTTTCCACTTGTTTGAGTCTTTGAAAAATTTCATCAAGTGGTGACTCAGATTCATCAGGACAAAATTCTAAAGCAAGTCTAACTTTTCCTTTTTTCCATCCCTGAGTACTAAATTGCAAAACTTCACAATTTAATCCTTGAGTATACAAATTTACTTCATCAGCGTCTTCTGCTCCAATATATTCCTTAATCGCTGTAATCAAATCACGGACTTTAAAAGTTTTAGCAATATTTAACTTATTAAAAGTGTCTGGTTCTATAGACACAACTTCATCATGATTTAGTCTCTCGAATCCATCTTCCATAAAAATCTCCTGTCACTAAATCTATATTTTCTAGAGATATAATGGTTCGTCCGAAATAAAATGATGATTTTATAGATTTAGTGCTGCTCAAAAAAAATCGGCGGGAATCCCATCCCTTTAAGGAGTGTCCGGGATAGCTGACCTGCCGATTTAGTCATTAGCAGTAATGACTTCGATTTCTCTATGACTTTTTATGAAAACGAGCAAAGTGAGATTTTCGTAGCCTGGGATGAGTTAAATAGAAATTCAGTAATAATTTTTGTCTCGTCCGTTTTCAGTTGAGTCTAATACAAGACTTAAACCCCAGCCCCTTCCCGATAAAAGAGAAGGGGGGTAAGATTTCATTCCTCTCTTCTTTTAGGGCAGAAGAATAGAAGTGAATTAAAAAAACCAACCGTAAGAATGCAAACCTTTACCCAAAAGATTCACACCAAGATAGCAAACCCAAACAACAAGCAAGCCTGTAGCGGCTAAAATTGCCGGACGCCTTCCTTGCCAACCGTGAGTAATTCTGGCGTGAAGGTAGGCAGCGAACACTAACCAGGTAATTAATGCCCAAGTTTCTTTAGGATCCCAACTCCAATAGGAACCCCAGGCTTCGTTAGCCCAAACGCCACCGGCGATAATGCCAATTGTCAATAAGGGAAAACCTAGCCCGATGATCCGATAGCTGATGTTGTCGAGAGTTTCGGCAAGGCTAAGGCGCTGGGGTGAAAGGCGTTCCGAATTTTGGATTTCGGATTTCGGATTTTGGATTGGGGTTGTTGTAACTAAACCCAAAACAGCAGTGTTTCCATTGCCGTTGCCGTTGCTACTACTTTCAAAACGAGCAAAACCGTTATTTTCGACAGGGGGAGCTGATGGTTGAGAAATCAGTTCGCCGGCTTTGTGCAAGCGGTAGCCGTTGCTGCGATAGCCACCAGTACCAACAGAACTACCTTGTAGTTGGATATTTTGACCGCGAGTGACAATTAAGAAAGCGATCGCTAATAACGAACCCACCATCAAAGCAGAATAACTCAACATCATAACGCTGACATGCATCATCAGCCAATTTGACTTCAAGGCAGGTACTAAGGGTTCTGACGCTTGCATCTGGGATGGTAGTGTCATAGTAGCAAAAGCTGCGATCGCCATTGCCACCGGTGCTGTTGCAACTCCTACTAAGCGGCTACGACTACTATTTTCGGCAATCAGATGGACGGCAGTAATTCCCCAAGTTAAGAAAAATAGAGACTCATAGAGATTACTCAAGGGAAAGTAACCAGCTTCGATCCATCGTGCCCCTAGTAAAGTAGCTATACACAAATTTGCGATCGCCATCCCAGCTGTCCCCAAAGCGGCTAGATAAGGCAAATTCGGAAAAGCCGCTCCTCCCCAATACACCAGCATTGTCAGGAATAATATGGCAAAGGAGGCATTGTCCAGCCAATTCTGGAGTACAACCAGATTCATACAGTGTTCTCTCCGTGAATGATTTAAAATATCGATTCGACTGTTCTGATCCTATATGTTTAAAGGGTCATGAGACAGGGGAAATGGGAATTGGGGATTGGGAATTGGGGAAGGTGGGGCCCCCTCTGGGGATAAGGGATTAGCGAAAATAAGTATGTGGATTCATATCCCAACCAATCTTAAAAGAATTTCTTCCCCAGTACCCAGTACCCAGTCTTCTATCTAACAGAGTTACTCTTATTGCTTTCTGGACTAGGCAAAGTAGTCGCGTTAGTAACTTTTTTGAGTGCGATAAAAATGTCGTAGCGGTTACTGCGACTATCACTGACGGCAGATGTCATCCCAATTGAGCGCGTTGCATCTAGCAAAGTTTGTTGATTGGGAATTAGAGTTGGTAAAGGGAAATTTTTCACTGTTCGTTCCACATCCAAGAAAAATTGACCATTTGTTGGATTTGGTTCTGTAGGAACTGTTTGTTGGAAAGGGATTGTGCTGGCTAGTGTGTTGTTGGGTTTGGGAACAATTTTATCCGCGATCGGAGCGCCCACTATCAGGAAGGCGACATCTCCATCTAACCAGCCGTGGGTGGCGGTTAACGTGCCATAGGGTGATACCCAGTTAACAACGGGTTGATTTGCAACTTTCCCCGGTTGAACTTGGAACTGGTATTGATCTCTCATCACGTCATCTAGCTGTTTTAACGATGTTTCAGCTGATTTGCGTAGGCTTTGCCCGCCGTAGGCATCGCTTGCCTGTACCATAAACAACAAACCCGCCCGAAAATCATCTGGTGAACCTGCTTTTGAAGTACTAGGAATCACTGATAAGGAAAATTCACCTTTCATCCAACTGAGTAAATCCTTCTCTAAATCGAGATCGGTAAGCGATTTTATACCACCTCTGATCTGATCTGGTGCGATCGGCGATAAAGGATTTCCCTGAGATGTTAAAACATAGTCTCCCCACAATCGCTGTAAGTTACCCCCCGAAAGCATCATTAAAGTTTCTGCTGGTACGCGGCTTTGCATTTTCCCAGCTTTATTTTCCACCGCCAGCACTCTTTGACTATTAGGGTTTAGCCAAGAAACGCCCTTAAAGCGGATTCCTTCTGACTCTAAAGTAATTGTCCCCGCTAAACCTTGGTTATTTTGCAGTTGAGCTAAAACTTGAGCAGGTAAAGGGCGGTTTGGCGAAGCTGCGGCTATTTTGGCTGCCGTTGGTACATTTACATAAAACTGAGCAAAAGGTTGGTAATTGGCAATTTTCGGAAAATTCTCAGCAAAGCCGCCTGTTGTCGCTAGAGATGTTTTATTTTTGTAGGCATCGATCGCTCGTTCTGTAGCTTTGGGGCTATCAGTTATGACTAAAAAACGCCCATCTAATAGTGCAGCTGAGAAATTTTCCCCTGCTTGTCCCTGACTTTGTTTGATAGCGATCCCTTGATAAATACGGTCAATCCATTTACCTTGTTTAAGGGTTTTGGGTTGTGCCAAAATGTTTTTGGCGATTTCTGGATTTTTCACTGGCAAAACCATTACCATCGACTGCTGATCGCTAGCAGCATCTTCATTATTATTAGTGGTAACTGGTTTGGGTGCAGGTTTACTCCCGATTGCTGGGGCCAGAATTGCGATCGTCACATCATTCCCCACCCAAGGAGCGACATCTTTCTGGAAGTCGTAACCATTACTAGTCAAAAAGCGATCGCGTAACTGGACTAAATTCTTGTCCAATTCTGCTTGGGTTTCTCTTGTCCCAAACTGCCGCAATTTTTGCCACTGCTGGGGATCTGTTGTTAAAGAAACCGCAAACAGGGCATCACCAGGAATAATATTTGCACCTACTAGCAAATCGCTAGAAGATAGTTGTCTCTGAGCTAACAGCCAGTATGCTGCACTCCCCGCACCAATCAATAAACCAGCAGCCGAAAGCGTCAGCACCAGAGACGGTTTCTTATTTTTCTTCATCCGAACAGACACAAGAGGTAGTGCCATTGAAACCTATACCTCATACTTGCAAACTCATTACTTGCTTGATTGGTTAAGTTAACCAAAAAGTTTTTCCTTATCTAGTAGTCCACCAAGTTCACTTGGCGGGGTAAAGGGTAAGGGGGAAGGTGGGGCCCCCTTTGGGGATAAGGGGCAGGGGGAAAGGTTTTAAATCCCTTACCCTTTCCCCTTTCCCCTTTTCCCAGCCCTCACCCACCAAAGAAACTTTGCAGGGTTTATGGTAACAAAATCAAATTCATTTCCCCACCTGCTTCCCCTTCTGTTCTTTCCTTCTTCCTGCTTCCTTCTTCCTTCGCGTACTTCGCGTCTTCGTGGTTCGTTCCCTTACCCTTCTTTTCTTCGTTTAACAGATTACTAAAGCAGTTAACTGCATAAATTTCTCTATCCTAAACATTGATCATATTTCCGTAATCAACCTTCCCAAACGTTTCAAAAGCAGCATTTTCGTGGTTAGTTACCTTTTTTAACACGCTTTATTGAATTTCGCAGGACACTTCCTTTAAACGGTTGCCTTTATCGGCAAGTCTTTGCAAGTTCACATCCCTCATTTCAAGCACTTCGAGGATATAACTAACTTAGGCATTGCTGCAAGTCATCAGCAACCCAAACTACCTTCCATTTACAGAGTTTTCATCTGTTGTATTGACTTTATCTAACCAAGATCAATTCCGTGTCCAGGATTTTATATTGATTACCAATCTTCCAAGCCAGATATCTTGTTCAATTATCATTCTGAGGAATTGGCATCAAAATGATACAAAATAGATGTGATTTATGCTGAAAAGCAACTGGTAATTTTTCGAAAAATCAAAAATAAATTAAATAATGTAGACAGTGCCTAACTCACAACAATAGTGTTATTGAGATTGGTACAAGATTTTCATGCTCTGCGGCGCACTGCAAAGGATGAAAAACTTTTAAACAATACTATAAAAAAGCTCAGTACAACTAGGAAGCTTGCCTATTGCCTATTGCCTATTGCCTATTGCCTATTGCCTATTCCCTATTCCCTATTCCCTATTCCCTATTCCCTAACAAAAGCCAATCAGTTCAAAACTCAAAGCGAATTTTTATATGCCTCAGCATTAATTAACAGCATCCAACTGCATAGGCCCCAGATATTTGGTTAAATAAGGCGAAAAAACTTCATAAATTAATGTCAGTGGTTGTCCATGATGCCAAAACAAATAGTGGCGACCCCAAAAAGGCCCAGTTACACCAAAACCAGACTCCAGTGCCGATGAGTCACCGTAGTATATTCCTCGCACATCCCGATACAACTCTGTGCGAAGACGAGCTAAACTTGCCCAAATTGGTAATGAACGGTTTTGCAAATACTCATCTACATGACTGGCTTCCCACCACGAAGTAGCATACGCTAATCGCTGACCAGAAGCGGTACGTAGCCACACTTGTCGCCGTAGTCGCGGCCCTGGGACAGCTTGGATTAACTCAGGAGCAGCATCCCAATCCATGCCAATCAATGACATATCAATAACATCTACTTCTATAGGCTCACCTGTAAGCAATTCTAAGTGACGTGTTGGAGAGCCGTCACCCAAAAGCATTAGCTGCCAAGTCGGTGCTAGCTGAGTGTGAGGTAAACTTTGTTTAATTATTTCCTCCCCTCCTTGCCAAATCGGAGTGAGGCGATGCCAAGCTGGTGGCAGTGCTAGATTATTTGTCGGCCTAAAAGTAATAGTCAATGCTTTATTACAAAACTTCACCTATCTCTATAAAAGCATAAAAGATTAGTACTTTGGCAAGGTAACTTTGTTGGCTGACGGGTAGAGAAAAGTTTTTTCATTTTGTCAAATTTTATAGTGTCTAGTAAACACTAAAGTGCTTCAGACAAGAACTAAATTCCTCTCTTTGAGACGATAGATGTCGCTTGCTTCCCTAAAAGGACAGACTACAAACTTATTTACCAATCTAAAGTTGCCTTCAAGATGTATTAAAGATAGGTTCAAATTTAAGGGTCAATAATCTAAGGTTTTTTGACCTTGACTATTGACCCTATAACTAGACAAGCTAAAATGCGGATGGCGAGACTCGAACTCGCAAGGGCATTGCCCACACGCACCTCAAGCGTGCGCGTATACCAATTCCGCCACATCCGCATGGTTTGTCTAAAGATAGACTATAGCATAAGAAAATAATTATAGTAAGGTGATATCTAAATTCAGTTGCTCAAAAAGATAAATTTTCTCAAGGCGGTATCAGGCTGACAGAAATCTAGCAGCTGCACAAGTGATATTAAAAGGGTTAGAGCTACTGTATTCGGCGGGGTGCGATCGCGTCAGCGATGTCTACGACGAACTATTGCGCGTCGCAAAACCCCAGCTTGGTAGTCTAGCCAAGACTTACAGCAGCAATGTTGTTAGTGTAGTAAAACCCGTAGAGGCAGCAAGCCTGCAATCTTGCATTTGCTTAGAATCAGGGTGGCGAATCTCCTGCGATAATTTGAAATAATGCGGAAGCGTTGTTTCAAGTTGGATCAGAGAAAATGTCAATCTACTGGTAATGATATCGAAACTAAAAAATGAAGTTTGACAAAATATTAATTGCCAATCGGGGAGAAATCGCCCTTCGCATTCTCCGGGCCTGTGAAGAAATGGGGATTGCGACAGTTGCAGTTCACTCCACCGTTGACCGTAATGCTCTCCACGTCCAACTTGCTGATGAAGCGGTTTGCATTGGCGAACCTGCTAGCAGTAAAAGTTATTTGAATATTCCCAACATCATTGCTGCTGCACTGACGCGCAATGCTACTGCCATTCATCCAGGCTATGGCTTTTTGGCAGAAAATGCTCGGTTTGCGGAAATCTGTGCCGACCATCATATTGCTTTTATCGGCCCAACCCCAGAAGCTATGAGACGAATGGGAGATAAATCCACTGCCAAAGAAACTATGCAAAAAGCTGGAGTACCAACAGTACCAGGTACTGAGGGATTGGTAGAATCTGAGCAAGAAGGATTAGGATTCGCCAAGGATATCGGCTATCCAGTGATGATTAAAGCCACAGCAGGTGGCGGTGGACGGGGTATGCGCCTAGTTCGTTCTGAAGACGAATTTGTTAAACTTTTTCTCGCTGCTCAAGGCGAAGCAGGAGCAGCTTTTGGCAATTCTGGCGTTTACATAGAAAAATTTATTGAACGTCCTCGCCACATCGAATTTCAAATTTTGGCGGATAACTACGGTAATGTTATCCACTTAGGTGAACGGGATTGCTCAATTCAACGCCGAAATCAAAAGCTACTAGAAGAAGCACCAAGTCCGGCTCTCGACCAAGACTTGCGTGAGAAAATGGGACAAGCTGCTGTCAAAGCTGCCCAATTCATTAATTACAGTGGGGCGGGTACTATCGAGTTTCTCTTGGATAGATCCGGTAAATTCTACTTTATGGAAATGAACACCCGGATTCAAGTAGAACATCCTGTAACAGAGATGATTACTGGGATAGACTTAGTTGCTGAACAAATCCGCATAGCCCAAGGGGAAAGACTCAAGCTTACCCAAGAGCAAGTAGTATTACGAGGTCATTCGATCGAATGCCGGATCAACGCCGAAGACCCCGATCATGACTTTCGCCCCTCTCCTGGACGGATAAGTGGCTATCTGCCCCCTGGAGGCCCTGGTGTTCGCATTGATTCCCACGTTTACACAGATTACCAAATCCCGCCTTACTACGATTCTTTGATCGGCAAGTTAATTGTTTGGGCCCCAGACCGACCCACTGCTATTAACCGGATGAAACGCGCACTCCGGGAATGTGCCATCACTGGACTACCTACCACCATCGGGTTTCATCAAAAAATTATGGAAACTCCACAGTTTTTGCAGGGTAATGTCTATACAAATTTCGTGCAGGAAATGAACGGTTAAAAGAGTAGGGAGCAGGGGGAAGCAACAAGAGAGGGGAAAAGGTTAAAGGGTAAAGGATGAAGAAATCAACCCTTTCCCCCTTACCCTTTACCCTTTACCCTTCTTACCCATGCCCAATACTTCGACTACGCTCAGTACAAGTGCCCGATGCCCAATAGACTAATTCACACGAGATAGCATAGTCAGCAATCCTTGTTGACCTAGTAAGATTTCTCGTAGCAGGCTGAAGATGCCAACCCAAATAATAGGTGTAATGTCTACCCCGCCTATAGGTTGTACTAGTTTTCGCAACGGGATTAAAAATGGTTCAGTGGGCCAAGCTATTAAATTAAAGGGCAAACGATTCAAATCCACTTGCGGATACCAAGTGAGAATGATCCGAAATATAAAGAAGAATGTCATCAGCCCTAATGCAGGACCAAGAATCCAAGCAGTCAGATCAACACCAGTCATCGGTTTCAGCTACTATCTATCTGTAAACAAAGAAAAATTAGGCAACGGCAAGCTCTTCAGGTTCACGTAGCGTAGCTCGCACTTCGGCTCCTTTCGGCTCCCTTCGGCTGCGCTCAGGGCAAGTCGCTCAGTGACCGTCATAGACATCGCCAGAAATTTTTAAGCTTTGTAAAGGCCTCTGATCATCATTTTAACCAAATGCTGTCACTTCTTTCTGAAATAGAAAAGCAAACTCGCTCATCTAACCAATGAAGCGATTAACTTCACAAATGGTGAAAGCAGTTACCAAGTTTAGCAGTTCAGATTTAGAGGCTTCTCAAGAAAGTAATACACTATTAAAATTAAAATGAAGTGTGTAAAAAAAGGTTGAGAAGTATGACGCCTTCTTTAGCAAATTTTCTTTGGAGTTTGGTTTGGGGTACTGCAATTGTGGTAATACCCGCTACAGTTGGTCTAATTTTCATTAGCCAAAAAGATAAAATACAGCGTTCATAATGCTTATGAGAGTCAATTTGACTCTCATAATTGATTGTCTGTCTGCTATCTACATTAATTGCACCAAAAGCAGCATTTTCTGCGCTTAGTGGCAGTTGTAGATGACAGAAGTATTGTTTTTACTTTTCGCTAAATAGCTTCAGAGCTTCTTTGCTAGAGGCTTTGAAGCTTCAATATATCGTGACTAATTACAGTAGTGATTTTAATGGTGACTCGCTAACATAGATTTGATATTGGGAAAACAGCAATGATAAATTTTGGGCTGAACTCAGCCAGTTTTCTGGCTCAGGTAAATTTTGGGGCAAATTCAGCCAGTATTCTAGGAATTTTCCTGGCTGTGGCTGGGGCAGCACTGTATTTTCTCCGTACTGTGCGCCCAGAATTGTCACGAGATCAAGATATCTTTTTTGCGGCAGTCGGCTTACTGTGCGGCTTCATTCTCGTCTTTCAAGGATGGCGGCTAGACCCGATTCTACAATTTGGTCAATTGCTTTTAGTTGGCACAACTGTATTTTTTGCGGTTGAAAGTATTCGTCTGCGGAGTATAGCTACCCAGCAAGCTAAACGCAACACTCCAATTGTGGACGATGAGCGAGAGGTAAGCGGAAACTATTCAATGAACCGCAATCGCAAGAGGTATGGAGCTGAGATGGAGGCAGACTTAGATCCACTGCCTTATGAAGACGAAGAAGAACGCCCCGTGCGTCCCCGGATTCGGGGTAGCAGGGATGAGATTTCAACTCGTGATGACTACTACGAGGATCAACCCCCCCGTCGTTCAGAACGCCGTAACAGCACCAGTAGCGAAAGACAGCCTCCAGCAGATAGAACGCGCCGGCGGACTTCTGGGCGTTCTGTAAATCGCCCTTCGGAAAACTTAGAAGAAGAAAATTGGGGTTCTTCATCTAGGCAAGTTGATGATTGGGAAAATTCGGATAGAGAAGTTAGAAAACCTTCTCGCCGCAGTAATAACGGAACTGGGCGTCCCGAAAGTCGTGAAGATGATGTTTCTCCTAGACCGAGAAGGCGTCGTCCGCCCACGGACTCAACTCCTCGAAGACCGCGCGAAGATGATGATGCGATTCCAACTGATTATGTGCCATACAACCCGATTGAAAGGGCAAATGAGGAGTCAGATAATTCGACCGATTTTGATGACGATGTTTAAAACAGTTGATGTGGAAGTAGATTTAGAGGCGACGGAAAACGGTTGAGGTGGAAAAATTTACGCCTACATTTTGGCTCCAAAGACCAATTTATTGGAGCCTGGTTTTTGGTTTAACAAGTTTGCTTGTATCTTGTGGTTCTAACAATATTCCCATAGGGCCTACTTCTCTTAACAGTCGTTACACCGAGGAGCAACCTGCTTTGAGTGGAAATGGGCGCTTTTTAGCGTTTGTATCTAATCGAAATGGTAATCAGCAGCTACTAGTATACGATTTGGAAAGACAGCTGTTTATTAGCACACCGGGGATAAACCGACAGGAGACAATTGCCGAAAGTCCAAGTTTGAGCTACACAGGGCGTTATATTTCTTATCTTACTAGTGACCAAGGTAGACCAGTGGTGGCGCTTTACGATCGCGCTACGCAACAGTCGCAAATCGTCACACCAATTTATCGCGGCTGGGTGAGAAAACCAAATATTAGCCCAGATGGACGTTATGTTGTCTTTGAAACCGCTACCCGTGGTCAGTGGGATATTGAAGTCCTAGACCGGGGGCCAAATATTGAGTTAGATATTCCTAACGGTGCAACCGTAGGTTCACCTCCGTAGAAGAGAGGGAGCAGGAGCAGGGAGATGAGGGAGAATAATTAATGCCCATGCCCGATGCCCAATATATGAAACGTGTTTTTTTTATACCTGTATTTTTCTGTTTAAGTTTATTAACTGGATGTTTTGGCTACCCTCGCCTTTTGAGTTATCCCTTTGATCCGGGGGGTCGGAGTCTCAATAGTTTAGCGTCGGAATTAAACCCCCAGATTTCTGGGAGATACATTGTTTTTATTACTGACCGACGCGGTAGCCAAGATGTTTATATGTTTGATACGGTAACTCGTGATTTAGTTGATTTGCCAGGTTTAAATTCCTTTGATGCGATCGCAAATCATCCCAGTGTTTCACAGGATGGTCGTTATATTGTGTTTGCGGCTAGTCGTCAGGGGCGATCGGCTATTTTTCTCTACGACCGAGAAACACGCCAATCACGGAATTTGACCAATAACCTGCAAGCGGAAGTCCGCAACCCTACAATTAGCGCTGATGGTAGCAGGATTGCTTTTGAATCTAGTAACAACGGGCAGTGGGATATTTTAGTATATGACCGCTATGGACAGCCATTGAATATACCTCAAGAGCCACGTTGAAGAATGGGAACTGGGGAAAGAAAATAATAATTCCCCCATGCCCTATTGCCTATTGCCTATTGCCTATTGCCTATTGCCTATTGCCTATTTCCTATTCCCTTCCACTTGTTGCACAGATTCAATGAGCGATCGCACTTGTTCTGTCCCTTCTGAAGCTTCAAATGATAGGGGAAACTTACCCCGAAGAATCATCCGCAAACCGAGGGGTGCAAGACTGAGTAATCCTCTTAAATCTCGAAAATAATTACCGACAACTTGTAAACCAAATTGACGTTCATCAATCCAACCACCTTCTTTAACTAAATCTACCAATACTTTCCGGTGACGAATTGAGCGACTATTGCTGACTTCTTTGTGGGTAAGAATTTCTTGTTTAATTTTAGTGATTTGTTCTAATGGTGCAACTTCCATTGGACAAACTGAATCGCAGTATAAACAACGGGTACAACCCCACACACCTTTAGTTCCTTCGTTGTAGCTTGCTAAACGATTTTCGGTGTCGCTATCGCGAGAGTCTGCTACCATCCGGTAAGCTTTGGCAAGGGCATGAGGGCCAACAAAATTTGGATCGACTTCACGAGCGTTGCATTCAGAATAACAAGCACCGCACATAATACAGTTACCAGTTTGATCCAGGCGCGATCGCTCTTGTGGTGTTTGCAAAAACTCTCTTTCTGGTACTTGTCGTGCTGCCGTACTCACATAAGGGGCAACTGCCTCTAGATTATTCCAGAAGCTGCTCATATCTACAACCAAATCTTTAATCACGGGCATATTGCCAAGAGGTGCGATCGTGATTTCAGGAATATCATTTACTTTAGTTGGGGATGATGGTATTTGTTGTAATCTGGCAAGTTCACTGCCAACATTTTCCTTACAAGCTAAAGCCGAACGCCCATTTATTCGCATTGCACAGCTACCACAAATGGTATTGCGGCAATTTTTACGAAATGCCAAAGTTCCATCCTGCTCCCATTTAATATGATTGAGGCAATCCAAGATTGTATTACCTGGTTCTGCCTCTATAAAGTAGGTTTGCACAACAGGCGAGGAATTTTGTTGCTGTCGAATGACCTTAAAAATAACTTCCATAACCACTAACCAAAATTTTAAAATTGCTTCACCAGCCTCAAAAATCATGAATCAAGGCAGGTAGCTGCGAAAAATGAGCTATACCTTTTTTGCCCTTAATTCAAACTCTAGTGTTAATAGGCTGACGATTAAAGGGCAACTGATTCTAGTTTAAGGATAACCATTAAAATTTTACTTGTAGCAGCCCTGTAGGCAAGATTTTTGTCAAATTCTGAGTGAAAACGCCAAAAATGTAATCGCAGCTTTGCATTGAATTTACCTGTTTAGGAATGTAAAGGAAAGAAGATTTACTGAAAAAGGAACTTAGCTTGATCTTTGACCTAGCGATCGTATCCAAATGAAATGCATGTCAGGTTAGCAACACGTCTTGATGTCAACTGGAGCCAAGCAGTCTTGACTGTAAAATTCCGCCTTCGCTACTACTTGACAGAACTTTTTAATTATATAGAAGTGTGAAAGCCGATGTTTAATATATAGTAGTGGCAATCAAGCACTAGACAGATGTTAAGAGATTTGTTCTTCCCATAGACAGACGTACAAAATCCTCTGACCGCTTTTGACCTGAAGATAATAAACTGAGGAAAAATCTTCACCACTTTCAAATAAAAGTTAGAGAACCGCGAAACCCTGATACGCGAGACTTTTTGCTTTTTGGCTTGCTCTCAATCAAGAAAATATTGGATTGAACTCATTGGTCAAAACCGCTCGTCTCGATTATATAAATTTTTCTAAAAGCCAGATGGCAATGCTCACGCTTGCAATAAAGGGTTAGAAAAATCGTCACTGCTTTTTTCAACTTTCAAGTCCAGGAATTTAAATAAAAATTTACTAGCAACTTTAATTCAAAATTAAACAACTATTTTGCTATTATTAGTCCATGCTAGTATTTAATATAAAATTACGAAGTAGCAAAACCAGAATCAATAGCCGTATCAGCGCGGTTACTACTGCTTTGTTAATTCGTAATGTAGAGACAAGAAAATTCGCGTCTCTACTGGCAGGACAAAAGGGTGTATGCCCGTAGGACTCTATTGAAATACTATGCTGTCCTAAGCTTGAGAGGACGAGTGGAGAAAACTCTACTTACTCATTGGCAAGAAAGGCAAGCACTGAAAGTGAAAAACCTGCAATTTTTTGGGTCTACGACTTATTTGCAGTAGAACCTAACCTATTTGTAAAGGTGGCTGAAAGTTACACCGCTACAGTAGCGCCAAAGAAGAAAATAGTTTTCTTTCTGATGGCGAATAATGCTTAAAAGTGCCGTAACATCACCAAAATTAATGTCTGTGGCAACTATAACCTCTAGTTGGTTGTGGACAACCATAATAGAAGTGCTTTTGGCTCCTATCGGCAGGAATTCACCAGTTACACTAGGGTCTTCAGTAGCTCTATGCAAATGCTAAAAAAATCAAATGCTGGCATGAGACTACATCGTTTATCAGTTTGGAGAGAGTAAGGAAAATTTGAGCATAATGACTGAAACTGCAACCGCACCATTAACCGGAAAAGCACTACTTGCTAAAGTAAAAGAACTTTCCACATTGCCACGCCGAGAAAGAGCAAAACAGTGCGGCTATTACACTGTTACTAAGAATAACCAGGTTCGTGTCAATCTCACTGATTTTTATGACGCTTTGCTATCTGCTAGGGGAATTCCTCTAAGTCCAGAAGCACCTAAAGATGGTCGTGGTCGCGAACCGACATATCGCGTTAGTGTCCATCAAAATGGTCAGATTGTAATTGGTGCTACATACACCAAAGCAATGGGCTTGAAGCCTGGAGATGAGTTTGAAATTAGGCTGGGATACAAACATATTCACCTGATTCAATTAGGTGAAAGCGATAAAAAACTAACCTCACAAGATATAGATTCTGACGAATCAGACGAAGATTTGGAAGACGAAGAGTAAATTTGCTGATGGTAGGGATAAGTTTCAGGTGATGATAACTTGTCCTTACCCCGACAGCAAACTGGTTGCCAGGTAAAAAATACGATTAGACCCCTTGCAGAAGTCACCAAATTTAGTAGAGTCTTGATTTATCAGCAAGAAATCTATAATGCAAGAAGTCTATCGTGTTTTTTTTGTTTATTTTGATAACTTTATTTGAGTCTTCGGTCAACGTCTTACAGGCGTTTATAGAAAATGCACCAGCACTAGTTATAGTGATGGCATTTTTTGTTTGCTGGATAGTTTGCTGGTTGCCAGTAGCAACAATATCGGCAATATTGCTTAATTGGCAACCATTTAAACCTTTGCAGCCAGAGCAAAAAATGCCGTTATTGGTGTCACTTTACCTATTAGCTCCTCTGATTGTCTGGGGAGTTCTTTGGTTGACTAATAAATCTTTTTTAGATTACGGCTTTGTTGGCAATTTTTCAACTCTTGGTTTTTTAGCACTAGGTTTTGTTTTGGGAGTTGTGAGTCTAGCTATTGTATTTAGTGGGCAATTAGGGTTAGGGTGGTGTTCTTTTGAAAAATCTAATTTAAAGTTACTATTACCCATCTTGCTACCGATTTTCTTGATAGCGTTGTTAGTCGGTGGCATAGAAGAGTTAGTTTTTCGCGGTTTCCTGTTCACAGAATTAGCGCAGGATTACCCAGTTTGGTTAGCAGCAGCAATTTCTAGCTTAATTTTTGCCTTGTTACACTTGGTTTGGGAGCAGCGCGAAACTGCACCCCAACTTCCTGGATTGTGGCTAATGGGAATTGTACTTGTGTTAGCACGCTTTGCCTCTGGCGGTAATTTGGGTTTAGCTTGGGGATTACACGCGGGATGGATATGGGCGATCGCTACCATAGATACAGCAGAACTAATTACTTACACTGGTATTGTCTCTGACTGGTTCACTGGTAAACATAAAAAACCCCTAGCTGGCTTGGCGGGAATTATTTGTGTACTGGTAACTGGAGTAATTATTTGGTTCAACTCTTAAGGATTTTTAATTTCCTGTAAAAAGTTGCTACCCAGATCCCCGACTTCTTTAAAAAGTCGGGGATCTAGGCGTTGCAGAACAGAGGGATGAATTTAGGCAGGCAGGGGAGGCAGGGGGTGCTTCGGGAGCAGGGGGGGAGATTTCATAACTTGCGAAATCATCCCGCAATTATGCAACGCCGGGATCTAAATCCACCTTTAGTTTTAAGAACTACTGATTCCTTCTGATTCTGTCGATTTCTCGCTGTAATTCTTCAATTTGACGGCGTAAACTTTCTGTTTGATTTTCGGAAGATTCTGCTGAAACATTTACTGATCCAGAAGCAGGCGATCGCTGATAATTTCCTCGGCGAATTTGTTGGTATTCTTCAGATACAGCCCACGCCCGTAAGTAATGCAAGCGTTCAACAGGGAAAGGATGACTCAACATCGTACCCTGAGCGCCATTGTAGATCAAGAATTTATATATCTGATTCAGTCCATCTTCATCCAGTGCCTGATAATTTTCTGACTGCTTAATAAACTCTTGTAAACTACATTCATTGGCATATTTATTACTGCCGCCAGAGAGCTTCATCATCGTTGACATCACAGGGTTCAAGTCATCCATCACTAGTAGAGCAGCGCGATCCGACGATAACTCGGCTTTGCGCCGCCACTCAAAAAAGGCGTAAATCAAGCCTTGTGTGACAATATTACCAATGCCGAAGGTCAATTCTCCCAAAGCCGAAGCAGCACTCATCGCCCACATCGCCATTTGAATTAAAATAGTATGACCACATTTAATATGCCCCAGTTCATGGGCTAGCACCGTCCGAATCTCGGCTTCGTTTAGTAAGTCTAGTATCCCTGTATTTATGACTATGTAAGGATTTTCTTGCCCCAGGGCATAGCTATTTGCTTGGGGATTTTGCGAGACAAACAGTGTCGGTTCTGGGTAAATGTCCAAATCTCGGACGCATTCCCGAAACATCTGGTAAATAGTGGAATATTGACGCGGCCCGACTTGGATGGTGTTACCCATTAGATAGACTAATTGAGGGCGTTCGTAGATAAATTCCACAAATTTACGAGCAATTAAATCAAATCCCGGTAAATTTCGTAAAGCTTGCTCGGCTTGGCGATCTAGTGGATGCCTGAAGGCTTCGCTGGAAATTCCTGTGTAAGTTGGCATAATTCAGGGTATTAGGTAATTGGTTATTAGTCATTGGTCATTGGTCTTTAGCAAAGGATAAATGACAAATAACAAATGACAACATAATAGAAATGGGGCTTTGTTCGTAAAAGTCACTTTGTATGGAATTGAAAGCGTGTGATTGAGGCAGAAGTTCATTTGTCACTACATAACTTTTTGCGATCGCAAGCGGGGTTCCCTTCCTGGCCCCATCATTTGACGATGGCACGGTTGGTAGCACGCGCCTTGCGCCTGGGACGTAGCGCCCTAATTCAAGTCGGGGCAGTTAGTGGCTATCAAGGGCGGTATCGTACTAGTTTCGTAGCATCAGCTCTGATGTGGCATGGCCCTGTAATTATTGTTGCTCAAGAAGCAGTACAGCAACTTTTGCTGCGGGTGGAAATTCCCCGGCTACAGCAGTGGCTACCAACCAATAAATCGATTAGAACAGGTGACGCTTGGCCTGATGCTGAGTTCCAAGGGCTACTCTTGACCTCCCCAGAAGCTTGGTTAAGAGGACAATTGGCTGGTGGCGATCGCTTTCCCCAAGGTATTCCCACAATTATTGATGGGGTAGACGATCTCGAAGATTGGGTACGTCATCAACTTACCCAAGATATTCAACCCCATGATTGGGATCAACTGATGCTGGCTTGCCCAAACCAAGCTGAGGCAATTCGCGAAGCACGGATACAACTAACACACGAACTTTTTCAGCATCCTGCTAATCCATATCAGTGCTATCTAATTTCCCAGCCAGAAATAGAAATTTTAAGTCGTCTCTATTCTGCTTTAGAGTCAGTACAAGCACTACCAGAACCTTGGAAACAATTCTGGCAGCAATTTCAAAGCCTTGATGAAAATCTTTCCCCCCCTGCCCTCTTCTGGGCGACTATTGCCCATCGACAAGGTTTATTTTCTTTGCACTACGCCCCAATGGAATTGGGGAAAATACTCTCGCCCATTTGGCAGCGACAACCAGTAGTTTTAATTGGCAGCGCTATCGAACCGGAAACTGAGGCTCCCCTTTTTCGCCAACGCTTGGGTTTAGAAGATTTAACTTGCCTGAAATTCTCTGCGGAGAGTCAAGCAGAAGCAATCCAACTGTATATACCTTATAAGTTGCCTCTGCCCAACACACCAGAATTTCAAGCGGCATTTATTCACAAAGTCCGCACACTGGTTTGTCTAAGTGCGACAGCACCAGGATTAATGGTTGTCTTGGTGGGGGATGTACCACTCAAGGCTCAAGTTGCAACGATTTTAGCCTCAGAGTTTGGTTCGCGGGTGCAAGTAGAAAAAACTTGTTTAGATGAAAATGGTATTTTGATTAGCGGTTGGGAATTTTGGCGAGAACATCAACGAGTTTTGCCAGCACCCCATTTGTTAATCATTGCTACCTTGCCCTTACCATCTTTGGAAAATCCTCTGGTAGCTGGTAGGGTAGCTCTTTATAAGCGATCGCATCAAGATTGGTTCCGTTTATACTTGTTGCCATCTGCCTTAAATGAATTACAAAGAGCGATCGCTCCAGTACGAGAAAGTCAAGGAATTGTGGCTTTGCTTGATAGTCGTGTAGTTAACCGTAGCTACGGCGCTCAAATTCTGGCAGCTTTAAGTCCACTGGCACGTATTAACTATCTCGATCCCAGCCTGTTTTCTAATAGCAATGAGGAAAATTCTGCCTAAAGTTGAGTTATCAATGCCCAATGCCCAATTTAAATTTTGTCAACCAAAGTGCGATCGTCTAAAAGCAAGCACTATTATCAACTTAATAGAAGGTGATGTGATTCATCACTTCTCTGTAGCCATGATTCCTGCCAAGATAAATTTAGAACCTAAGTAGAATTTGAGTTGCTAATTATGGGTGAAGCAAAGCGTCGTAAAACCACACTGAAGGAAACATACGGTCAAGAGGCTCGAATCTTGTCTTGGGTTCCGATCACAAAAACCCAAGCCGAACAATTTGTCGCTTGGACTACTCGTGGTGCTTGGATAGGCATTGTTCTTATGGTTGTCGGATGGGCAACTATCCGTTTTATCGGCCCTGCTTTCGGTTGGTGGCAAGTAGTTTACTAATGCTTCCACCCCTTGAAGGGGTGGGAGTATAACTTATTGGAAACGCAACCGCTTTCCATTGGTAATGTAATGCATCGCTGCGACTCAGAGAGAAACTTGAACTAAAGTTCAAGATAGAGAGATTCGCCGAACTAACGTTAGACTAATCACGAGTTTGGCGCGTCACTAAACCACCAATAAAAGCCCCTAAGATAGTACCTGTCCATAGTCCTCTTGTGCTACCTTGCCATATTGCTCCTGGTGTCATCCAAGCGTTACACATCTCCTTTAAACCCCAAGGTTGGTTTTGGCACTTTTGGCTATGAAGCATTACGGTGATTTGCCCACTGGTGTAAGCCCCAAAAAAACCTAATGACAGCGCTAAAAAAGTGCAAATTAAAATTCTATTTTTTGTCATTAGTGCGTTAGTCATTTCTCCCTTATTCCCATCTGCAATACCCAATACTTCGGCTACGCCCTTCTCTACGAGAGGCTGCGCCAACGACTACGCTCAGGACAAGCTCAGTACAAGTGCCCCATTCTCAATCAACCTGTATTTCTCATCCCAGCAGCAATACCATTAATAGTTAACAATGCTCCTCGCAGTAATTCGCCTTTGCTGTAACGAGAGTGGATGACTCCAGATGTAGCTGTCGTATTTTGGGATTGTCGTAGGCGCTTGAGTAGTGAAACTTGGATAAATCCCAAGGGGACAATTGTGCCATTGCGTAACTGCACAGATCGTTGTAATACAGGATCGCCATCTAAAAGTCGATTGTGATCGGTAATTTTTAACACCAAATCCCTTGTAAGATAGAACTCGCTGGCAATTTGGTCAAAGACCTTGGCAAAACGAAGTTGATCTTCTGGTTTTGACAATTCCTGAACGTAGTGATTTGCCATTTGCATATCTACTTTTGCTAAGGTCATCTCGGCCTTGGAAATCACCATCTTGAAGAAGGGCCACTTAACATAAAAGTAGCGCAGCAATTTCAAGTGTTCTTCTGGTTCTTCGTTCAAGAATTCTTGTAAGGCTGTGCCAACGCCGTACCAAGAAGGAAGTAAAAAGCGGGTTTGTGTCCAGCTAAATACCCAAGGAATAGCTCTTAGACTACTTAAATCTTTCTTACCTGATGGACGGCGTGCGGGACGGGAACTGATTTGTAACTGGCTAATTTCTTCAATTGGGGTTACTTGATGGAAGAAGTCAACAAAATCAGGTTGTTCGTAAATTAGGGCACGATAATGTTGACGTGATCGCGCTGCTAATTCTTCCATAATCTCATTCCAGGGTTCAATATCATCAAACCCTGTCCGCAGCAAGCTAGCTTGAATCACTGCTGTGGTGATGGTTTCCATGTGGTATAATGCCAAGTCCAACAAGGAATATTTGGAAGCTAAAACTTCTCCTTGTTCGGTAATCTTGATTCGCCCATTGATGCTATGACCCGGTTGAGCCAAAATCGCTTCGTAAGCAGGGCCACCACCCCGTCCCACAGAACCGCCGCGTCCGTGGAAAATTCGCAAATTTAGATCGTAGTTTTCGGCTATTTGTTGCAGTGATTTTTGAGCTTTATGAATTTCCCAATTACTGCTTAAAAAACCAGAGTCTTTGTTGCTGTCAGAATACCCCAGCATTACTTCTTGTAAGTTGGGGGTGATGGAGGAGGCAGGGGAGCAGGGGAGCAGGTGGTCACTGAGCGTAGCCGAAGTGGGAGCGGAGGAGGGTGAATTTCCATCTGTACCTTCTGTTGTCTGTTCGTAACCACCAGCTAATAAAGCGCGATATAACGGCAGTTCAAACAGTTTTCGCATGACGCTTCTAGAGCGTTGTAAATCTTCTACTGTCTCAAATAAGGGGATAACTTGAATAGTTCCGACGGCAATGGCGGGGTCAAAAAGTCTGGCTTCTTTGGCTAAAAGTAAAACTTCTAGCACATCGCTGACATCGCGGCACATGCTGATAATGTAAGTTTGGCAGATATTAAGACCAAATTCTTGTTGCAGCGATCGCACGACGCGAAAAGTTTCAATTACATCGTTGGTTTTTTGAGAAAATGGCAATTCTGCCGGAATTAATGGTCGACGGGTTTGCAGTTCTCCTGTGAGCCAAGCAACTCTTTGCTCTTCAGAGAGTTCGTTGTAAGGTTGAGGTAATATTTGCAGGTATTCGAGGATCTCATTGAGCGCATCGGCGTGGCGGGATGATTCTTGGCGAATATCTAGCTGTGTCAAGTTAAAACCAAAAATTTCTACCTGACAGATCAGATTTTCTAACTCTCGACAGCTTAAACCTGTTTCTGTCAAGTTGCGCTGAATCATCCGCAGTTCTGCTAAAAAATCGGTTCCCGAACGATACAGGGGACTATCTTGATTTTTTGGCGTTTCTCGATTGTACAAAGCCAGATTGCGATCGCGAGTATTTTCTAGCCGTTTCAGCACATAAGCCAGTTTGAGCCGATAGGGTTCTTGTCGATAACGTAGCGCTAGTGCGTCGTAGACTTCGCTCAACTGGGACTGATCCAATTCCAGAGATTCCAGTAAGTCTGGTAAGACATCACTCCAATGCATCGACACACTCAACAATTCAATCAGATTTTTCACTGACTGAATATATCTCCCCAGCACCATTTTGCGCTGATAGCAAGCTGTTTGCCAGGTAATTTCGGGTGTGACTGATGGGTTCCCATCCCTGTCTGAGCCTACCCAGGAGCCGAAAGAGCAAAAGTTTTTACTCGGTGGTTCTAGCCAAGGAAAGGTATTGGATAAAGTGTGTTTGAAACGTTTATAAAGTTGGGGAATGCCATCAAATAAAACTTCTTGGAAGTAGTGTAGAGCATAATCTACTTCATCTAGCACTGTGGGTTTGAACTGATGAAGTTCGTCTGTGCGCCACCAGAGGCGAATTTCTTCTAGCAATTGTTCGCGGACATCTGCTGCTTCCCAAGGATATGCTCCTGGTGTAGTCCCGGAATGGTTTTCCAAGGCATCCAGTTTTTGCAAAAGTTGTACCACCTGTCGCTGCTTATCCCGGATGGTATGACGAACAATTTCCGTCGGGTGCGCGGTGAAAACTAAGCGTACATCCAGATGTGCAATTAGACGTTGAATTTGTTGGGGTGGTACATTCAGTTTGAATAAATAGGGAAATAAAGCAGCAAAAGTACCTTTTGGTTTGACTTGCGCTTTTTCGAGATAATTTTTTTTGAGGAAGTCTGCTGCTATTCCCTTGCTAACAGGCGCGTCATCTTCTCTTTGATTAGACGAATAGTTAACATTGGATGGTGTTTCCGGCTCTATTTCCTCTGTATCAGCCTCGTAGCGGCTCAATTGCTGCCGTTGTTCGTATTCCTGCTCTATGATGTTAATCAGCTGAAAATACAAAGCAAAAGCACGAGCCGCGCGAATTGCTTCGTTGATATTTAGTTGTTCAATTAATTTGACGGCTGAGGATGCTTGGTCGTTTGTTGCTTGTCCTTCTGGCGAACATAGATCGCGCAACTGACGCAACAAGTCCACCATATTTTGACCGCATTCTTGCCGGAGAACTGACTCCCACAATTCTTCCACTACCTGGAGACGATGACGCAAAAATAATTCCGACACCGGGTATAAATCCGCAGTTTGAGACGAAGAGTATAAAAGGGAACCCATATTCTCTATTCTTGTAAAGCTAATTACTGTTTACGGTTTTAGGTTTTGCACTTAATGCTCACCGGGTTGTTCCTGAGCAAATAATTATTTGGTGTATATCTTCTCATCTTGATTGATTTCGTGTTCATCTGGGAAGTCTAGATTGGGTAGGCGATCGCCTCGAAATAATTCTTCACTGGCTTCACCGATGCTTTCTAGTGCTCTTACTGTAGTTTTTCCGGTAATCAGCAGCAGTAATATAGACGCTGTACCTATTTGTAAAAGGAATGACTGGGGAATGGTAAATAAATCCAGATTGGATGCGGGTTTAGGTGAAGACTGTTGGTTGGTAGGAGACATGGCTAATTTTTGGTTATGGGAATTATGAGTAGAGACGCGATTGCGTCTGTTAGGAGAGACACGATTATTCGCGTTTGTACAAGAGTTCAGAGTTAGGAGTTAAGATAACTCCAACATCGAGGAATGGAGTTGAAATGGGATAAGCTTGTTGTTTGTTTCCCCAACTAGGGGGGTTACGCAAGTCCGGCCTTAAAGGACAAATCATCAGCCAGTCATATAGAATTATTCTGACTTCTAGCTCCTAACTTCTGAATTCTGACTCCCTATTAGTAAAATAAACGCAAAACTCAATATTAGTCAGACTTGCAACCTATACAAGACTATCTTGGCCGATTTTGTGAGCTACGAAGGTAACAAAATTGTTAAAAAAAACCGTCAGAGTGTGATAGACCTATGGTTCTAGTTTACAAGTGCAGGCACTATCCCCCACCAATCGCTTCCTGTAAAGTTAACTGAGCATGAAAACAGTATTACCAGATCGCCAGCAATCCTTAGTGCAATGGGTAAGCCAAGCAACAGGGATCAACACTTTCGGAGTGAAAGTCCGGTTGCGGGGAAATGACCTTCATATTCTTTGTGAAGGTACAGAATGTCCGCAGCGTTGGCGTACTTTGTCTGACTTGCTGCAAGCATTACAGCAAACAAACTTAGATATCCTCACAAACAGCGAACAAACCTCAATATATCAAGTATTTGTCTATGGCCGCAGAAAAGGGGAACAGCGCCCCTCATGGTGCCATCGAGTTCACTTAAATCAAATAGATAAGCATCTCGATCAGGTACAACAAGCGCTGCTAGCAGACTCGGAAAAATCAAAACAACCGGGTGGGGCGCTAATTGTCTCTAACGAAAGTTTGGCACGCCAAGGAAATCCAGAGGCGATCGCTCGATATCTTAGCGAAACTCTGAGTACGTTAGGTGTATCAGTACAAGCAAAAATTAAGCTATATAAACCCAAAAATTCTCAGCCAGAAGAAAATCGCCTGTGGATATTTTGCCAGTCAAGCTATAGCCCTGATGCATCGTTGCTTGCTGAACCAATAGCAGAGAAGTTGCGTTATCTCAAGCTTTCTGGCTACCAAGATGCCGTAATTGTTTCTCAGGTAAGCGGCGAAAGTGCCCCTGATTGGCTACTGCGGGTGGATTTGACCCCACCAGAGGTAATGCTTAAAGAGTGGGCGCGTTGGGGAGATATCCAAGCGATCGCGCGATTATTAACTGAGACACTATCAGGGTTAAAAGTTGGCGTCCAGGTTTCTTTGAAAGAATCAACGCTACATATCTTTTGTATCCCAGCTTTTGATCCTTTAGGAACTGCCCCCATCCCAGACAAGGCAGTGTGCTTAGAGGCAATTTTACCGCAGCTAGAAGCGATCGCTCCTCAAGGCATTCTCGCTGCCACCGTATACGGACAAAAAGCAGGCGACAAGGAACCAACTTGGATTGATTGGCTAGCTTTACCCGCAGCCAAGCATCCCGCCTTTGCCACATCACCATTAGATTTAGCAAATACTGGCGATGAACCAGCCATTATATTTTTACTGGAGCGCTTACTCAATCCTGACCTGGATTGGCGTTTATTAACAGGTGGAATTCGCGTACTGCTGCTGAACAAAAATGATTTATTACACATCATGTGTGATGCACCTGTTTGTCCAGTGCGGCAACAAGTAGCAAGTAAAATTACGCAGTTTATCCGCCATTTAAAAATTCCCGGTATTATGGGAGTACGTATCTACGGTCGCCGTGCTGGGAATAAAGAACCTTTTTGGCATTATGGCGTTGATCTTGAACATCGCCAACGTTTAGTACCAGAAGCAACCCCAGAATTTGCTGCTACTTCTAAATACGTTAACGATTTAGTAACCTCTGAGACTAGTGAACCAATTTTGCGCCCCGACTTAACAACAGAAGAAGTTCAAAGTTTTGTAACCGAAGTCGCGCGAGATTGGATGACAACTGCGACTGCAACAGCGAGAAAATTCCTGTTGAAAAGTCACCTATTTACCGAAAGCAACCAGTCAGCAGAATATAAGCATGATGTTCAAGGGATTAAGATTGCTCTGGTTTGGGGAACACTGGGATTATTGATCACCCTCCAAACCGATTGGGTACTAGGTCGAATTATTGCAAGTACTACGCCTAGTTCGCCAAAAGTCGCTAGTGCTAATCTCCCATCATCTTCTGAGCACAAGGCATCTTTGACATCAGGAAAAAATCAGAGTGGAGAAACGACATTATTTACCAGCACTTCCAAGGCAAAATCTCCTGCAAATCAAAGTTCTGTATTTAATGCTTCGGAATTTACCCAAAGTGATGATACATCTAGCAAGAATTTGGCAGCCGCACCACTGAAGGAAAAAGCGACCGCAACAGCTATTCTTTTAGCAGCGCGATCGCAGATGCCAAGTTTCAATGTCAGGCAGTTAGACGAGCAACTAGCACTGTATAAACAGCGTTTAGCTAGAACTGGTAGTCCACCAGATGTATTGATTATTGGCTCCTCCCGCGCTCTCAGGGGAGTAGATCCGGCAGCACTTTCTAAAGCTTTAGCGACTCAGGGATATCCAAATCTTGACGTATTTAACTTTGGGATCAACGGTGCTACCGCACAAGTTGTAGACTTTGTAATTCGCCACGTACTAGAACCCTCAGAACTACCCAAAATAATTATCTGGGCAGATGGGGCGCGTGCTTTCAACGGTGGACGCGAAGATATTACCTTTAAATCGATCGCGGCATCAGCTGGTTATAAACAAGCATTCCAAAAAACATCAACAACTGCAAATAGCAATAATTTGCCAGAGAATACGGTAGATTCGAAAGAAAAAAAGACAAACGAAGAAAAACAGGAAATTAGTACATATCAAGCTGTTAATGACTCATTAAATCAGGCTCTAGCATCTGTTTCTGCTAGCTATAAAAACCGTGACCAAATTAAAAGTTTACTCCAAAATAAATTGCTCATACTCGGTCAAAATCAGACAGATGTATCAAAAAAACAGCTAACAGACGGTACTTCGGATGAGAGTACTTCTGAGCAAGCAGTTGACTTTGATGGCTTTCTACCTTTATCTATTCGCTTTAATCCCGCTAGATACTATCAAAAACATTCTAGAGTTCCCGGAAATTATGACAATGATTATAAATCTTTCCAAGTAGAAGGACAGCAAGATGCTGCTTTTCAGGAAGTGCTTCAGTTTACTCAGTCTCATAAAATTTCTTTAGTCTTTGTCAATATGCCTTTGACAGCAGATTATTTAGATCCAGTGCGTAGACAATATGAGCAAGAATTTCAGCAATATATGTTGCGTTTGGCTACCAATCCCAACTTTATTTATCGTGATTTGAGCCAACAATGGCCAAAAGCAAATGACTTCTTTTCCGATCCTAGCCACCTCAACCGCTTTGGCGCATACGAAGTCTCGAAAAAGCTGGCTAACGATCCGATGATTCCTTGGACAGTGAAGTAAGGAGATGAGGGAGCAGGGGGAGCAGAGGGAGCAGAGGGAGCAGGGGAGGCAGGGGAGGATATTCCTAATGCCCAATGCCCACTTGCCCTGAGCGTATCGCTAAAGCGAAAGCTCCGCTAACGCGTAGCGTCTCGCAGAGAAGGGATGCCCAATAAAAATAACAAATGACTAAAAAATGAACTTTATATCAATTTTCTATGGGCTGTTCTTGTTAAGTGTGTTAGGAATTTACTGGTCTTTAGCACAATATAAATTCCGATTGTGGACGCTGCTAATTGCCAGTTTGGTTTTCTATGCATCTTTGCACGTCCAATACATACCATTACTATTAGCATTGACATTTATCAATTTCCGTGTTGGTTTGGAAATTGGTAAAAATACATCACCAGGAAAACATTCTCTTGACTGGCAAATTTCTAATGAAGAGTGGCAATTTGCTCAAGTAGACTGGAATCGTCGCCGTTTAAAAGTTTTGTGGCTGGGTATAACTCTAAATGTTTTATTGTTATTAGCTTTTAAGTATTTTACCCCTTTATTCAAGTTTATTTTTCATGTGCAAACAAACTCACCAGATAACTCTTTTAAATTGATTGCACCGTTGGGAATTTCATTTTTTACCTTTGAATGTATTGCCTATTTAATAGATGTATATCGCGGTGCCCCTGCTACTGAAAGTTTTCTCAAATTTGCTACATACAAATTCTTCTTCGCCAAACTGATTTCGGGCCCGATTACGCGCTACCACAACTTTGCAAATCAATTCAATACACTAGAATTACCCAGTACCGATAGAGTAGCTGAGGCACTGTGGTTGATTGCTAGGGGTGCAGTCAAAAAAGGTATTTTTGCAGACCACTTAGGAATTTTTGTCGATTTATGTTTTGGTAATTTGCAACGTGCCGGTAGTACCGATCTTTGGTTAGCTACATTAGCCTACGGCTTGCAGTTATATCTAGATTTTAATGGTTATGTAGACATTGCCCGTGGTAGTGCTATGCTTTTCGGTTTAGTTCTACCTGAGAATTTTGACTTTCCTTATTTCAGCACCAATATTTCAGAGTTTTGGCGGCGCTGGCATATCACTCTCGGAGATTGGCTACGTAACTATGTCTATTTTCCTTTGGGTGGTTCCCGTCGGGGTTTAGTCCGTACCTGCTGGAATTTATTTATTGTGATGCTAATTGCTGGTATATGGCACGGTGCTGCTTTGGGTTATGTCGTTTGGGGCATATTCCACGGATTAGCTTTGGTGGTTCATCGACTTACAGATTCTATAAGCGATCGCGTTGAAAATCTAGAACAATTCTGGCAAAATCCTCTGGGTATCTTTGTCGCTTGGTTATTAACCCAACTGATGGTTTTTACCTCTTGGATCTGGTTTCGCTTACCCAATCTCCAAGACTCTTCTTTGGTAATTCGGCATCTTTGGGGTTATCCGGCTGACGCCCAGTTTGCTGAAAAGGTCTATGTAGAAGCTTTAAATATGAGCCAATACCAACTGACTTGGGTACTTCTAACTTTAGCTGCCCTGATGGCTGTAGTCTATGCCTTCAACCGAATGCTGAAGTTAGAGTTTAACTGGCCCCTTAAGCTTGTCTTTGTTCCCCTGTGCTTTTACGCTGTTTGGTTATTAGCTCCTGAAGGCAGTTTGCCCTACATCTATTTTGATTTTTAACTGAAATATCAGGCAATATATAACTTATTATCTCGTTACAAATCAGCAAAACTTAAAATTTTTTCTTTAGGCTAATTGTAAAGAAGTGTAAAGGTAAATAACTAGGCGATCGCGTCATTGAAAGTTATATGTTGGAATGAGTTACAAAGCCTCAATCTATGGCTTTTATCACTATTGTTTATCGTGGGAAAACTTTACAGTTCGATGAGCTTTTTAAAGGATTTTGTTACAGAATATTAAGTCAAACATCGCCTCAAAGTAAATTCATGTAGACTGTAATTTAACAGGCAAATACAAAATCTGCTTGTTCCATATTTAACAACCCATTGCACTTATAAAACAATGACCACAACCTTACAACGGCGCTCTGACGCTAACGTATGGGATCGCTTTTGCGAGTGGATTACCAGCACCGACAACCGAATCTACATCGGTTGGTTTGGTGTCCTAATGATCCCAACCCTGCTAGCTGCAACCACCTGCTTTGTAATCGCCTTCATCGCTGCTCCTCCTGTGGACATCGATGGTATTCGTGAACCAGTTGCAGGTTCTTTGATCTACGGAAACAACATCATCTCTGGTGCAGTTGTTCCTTCTTCAAACGCTATCGGTTTGCACTTCTACCCAATCTGGGAAGCTGCTTCCTTAGATGAGTGGTTGTACAACGGCGGCCCTTACCAGTTGGTAGTTTTCCACTTCTTGATCGGTTGCGCTGCTTACCTTGGTCGTCAGTGGGAACTTTCTTACCGCTTAGGTATGCGTCCTTGGATCTGCGTAGCTTACAGCGCACCTTTGGCTTCCGCTACCGCAGTATTCTTGATCTACCCAATTGGTCAAGGTTCATTCTCTGATGGTATGCCTTTGGGTATCTCTGGAACCTTCAACTTCATGATTGTGTTCCAAGCAGAACATAACATCTTGATGCACCCCTTCCACATGTTAGGTGTGGCTGGTGTATTCGGCGGTTCATTGTTCTCAGCAATGCACGGTTCTCTAGTAACTTCTTCCTTGGTGCGTGAAACCACCGAAACCGAATCTCAAAACTACGGTTACAAGTTCGGTCAAGAAGAAGAAACCTACAACATCGTTGCAGCCCACGGCTACTTCGGTCGTCTAATCTTCCAATACGCTTCCTTCAACAACAGCCGTTCACTGCACTTCTTCCTCGCAGCTTGGCCTGTCGTCGGTATCTGGTTCACCGCTTTGGGTATCAGCACGATGGCATTCAACTTGAACGGTTTCAACTTCAACCAATCAGTTATTGACTCCCAAGGTCGCGTCATCAGCACTTGGGCAGACGTAATCAACCGCGCTAACTTGGGTATGGAAGTAATGCACGAGCGTAACGCTCACAACTTCCCCCTAGATTTGGCTGCTGGTGAAATTACACCTGTAGCAATGACTGCTCCTGCTATCAACGGTTAATACTGAAGTTTAGCTAAATAAAAAGCGCCCTCCAGAAATGGGGGGCGCTTTTTTGTTAGATTCAAACTACAACTCCTGCGGATGAGGAATTAGGTAATGGCTGCTTCTGTGGAACATGGCTTAAATAATAGCGCTTCCATCCCTCCTTTAGAAAGCGGCGATCGCTTAACCCGCCACGAATTCGAGCGTCGTTATACAGCAATGCCTAATAAAAAAGCAGAGTTAATCGAAGGAGTCGTCTATGTGGCATCACCCCTGCGTTTTAGAAGTCATGGCCAACCTCATGGACAGTTAATTACCTGGTTGGGAGTATATCAAGTTTCCACTCCAGGCGTAGCACTAGGCGACAATGCTACCGTGCGCTTAGATTTAGACAATGAACCACAGCCTGATGTATTGCTGTTGATAGATAAACCAACTAAGGGACAAGCACAGATTAGTGAAGATGATTACGTAGAAGGCGCACCGGAATTAGTAGCAGAAGTAGCAGCCAGTAGTGCATCTATTGATTTATACGATAAAAAACGCGCCTACCGTCGCAACGAAGTGCAGGAATACATCGTCTGGCAGACTTTGGAAAATAAACTCGACTGGTTCTGTTTGCAAAATGGTGAATATTTGCCACTTGTCGCAGATGGAGATGGTGTGATTAAAAGTAGAGTATTTCCAGGTTTGTGGTTAGCTGTCACCTCACTCCTTACAGGAGACATGACGACAGTTTTAGCAGTGCTGCAACAAGGGTTAAATTCAAAAGAACACACGGAATTTGTTGAGCGTTTAGCTAAGTAAGACTTAGTACAAAATGCTTTGAAAAATATAAATATTTACATAGATAAAATATTAAAAAAATATCTGGTGTATTTGGGTACAATTACTAAATTGTTACTCATTTATATTAGTAAATGCATTGGTATAAATAAAAATAATTATCAAAACCGGGAGCAGTGGCAATACTTGTCGGGTTTTGGGGGAAAGGGGAAGGGAAAAAGGGAAATAAAAAACCTTTAACCCAAACCCAGTAACCTTTTCCCCAAACCAAATTCTGAGTTGAAAATGCAAAACCCCAGTAGTATTGGGAGCAGTGGATAAACTAACTACTGAGTGTTATCCCAGGAGATAACATACATTGTGTTTCCACAGACTACAAATCTCAGATTTTAGTTTTTGTCTCAATTCAATATAAAATCTAAAACTTAAAATCCAAAATCAACATGGCAGACCTAACTCCGAATTCTAGTTTTAGTTTGACACTGCGCTTGCAAATTCCCAATCGTGTAGGGATGTTGGCGTCGGTAACACATGCGATCGCAACCTGTGGTGGTAATCTCGGTCAAATTGATTTAATCGAGCAAACCCGCAAAGAGTCCACCCGCGATCTGACTGTGGATGCTGCTAGTACTGAACACGCTGAAACCATTGTGCAAGCAGTCAAAGCCTTGCCAGACATCAAGTTACTCAGTGTTTACGATCGCACCTTTAATTTGCATCGCGGTGGCAAAATTAGCATTACCAGCAGAATACCTCTCAAGAGTGTTTCCGATTTGGCAATGGCTTACACCCCCGGAGTCGGTCGAATTTGTACAGCGATCGCTCAAGATCCAGAGGAAGTTTACAAGTTAACCATCAAACAAAACACCGTTGCTATAGTTACCGATGGTAGTGCCGTTTTGGGTTTGGGAAATCTCGGCCCAGCCGCCGCCCTACCAGTCATGGAAGGTAAAGCAATGCTATTCAAGGAATTTGCGGGGCTAGATGCTTTTCCCATTTGTCTGGCTACCCAAGATACAGAAGAAATTATCCAGGCAGTTAAGAATATTGCTCCAGTATTTGGAGGCGTGAACTTAGAGGATATCGCTGCACCTCGCTGCTTTGAAATCGAGAAGAGATTACGCCAAGAGTTAGATATCCCTGTTTTTCACGATGACCAGCATGGTACAGCAATTGTCACCTTGGCAGCGTTGTTTAATTCCCTGAAACTGGTAAATAAATCCTTAGCAGAAATCAAGATTGTGATTAACGGTGCTGGGGCGGCGGGAGTAGCGATCGCTCGGTTACTCCGTAAAGCTGGGGCAGAAAAAATCTGGATGTGCGACTCTAAAGGGATTCTTTCTACCAGTCGCACCGATTTAACAGAGGAAAAACTCGAATTTGCTGTCAAAGGTCAGGGTACATTAGCAGGTGCAATGCAAGGGGCAGATGTGTTTATTGGAGTCAGCGCACCAGGAGTTTTGACACCAGAAATGGTGCAATCGATGGCGAAAGATCCAATTATCTTTGCAATGGCAAATCCGATTCCAGAGATTCAGCCAGAATTAATCAGTAAAGATGTTGCTGTCATCGCCACCGGTCGCAGTGATTACCCAAATCAAATCAATAACGTCCTCGCTTTTCCTGGGGTATTTCGTGGTGCTTTAGATTGTCGGGCACAGGCAATTACCATCAAAATGTACCTAGAAGCCGCAAGTGCGATCGCTTCTTTAGTTAAGCCTTCAGACTTGAATCGGGAACATATTATCCCTTCAGTTTTTGATGAGCGCGTCGTCACTGCTGTTGCTGCTGCTGTCCAACGCGCCGCGCGTGATGAAGGTATCGCGCGGAATTAATTTTATGGGATGCGCGTCAATACAGTTCAGTTAAGCTTTTTTCTCTCCCCCTGCTCCTGAAGCCTCCCCTGCTCAAGAACAGCCTGCCTTAACAGATAAATTTGCTTAACTGAACTGTATTGGGATGCGCGTCTCCCTCGTCCCTGAGCTTTTAGGCTGCAATCAATTTGCGCTATCAACTGATGTTAAACAGATAAGAATTGATGCATGATTGGTGATTAGATGAGTTTGGGCTACCAATTTAGGAGCAAAGTAACACATCTCAAACACCATCATGTCAACTGTTTGCAATGAAGTATCAAGTTGGGGACAAGTTTTTACAAGAACTACCACTGATTTTAGGAGGGCCAATCCTCAAATATACTGAGCCAGAGTCTGTGACGATATGGGTGGCACTAAAACAGTCTTGTCAGGTAGAACTTAAAGTTTATGACACAACAAATGATGGTGAAGTAATAGGAAATTGTTTATTAGAAGGAGAACGCTCTACCTTTGCTCTGGGTAAGTATCTTCATGTAGTTGCGATCGCGGCTCGGTCTACAATTGGACATCGCCTAACTGGAGGTCACATCTATGCATACGACCTCCAGTTTACAGTTGCTGACCAAACTACGCAAACTCTACAACAAGCATTATGTTCAAACTCCTCTCCTCCAGTCAGCATCAGCTACTTCGATCATCAAAAACCAACCTTTGCTCTACCGCCAAACCATCTGCAAGATTTGCAAATTGTCCATGCTTCCTGCCGTAAACCTCATGGGCATGGGTTTGATGCACTACCAATTCTCGATAGTATGATTCAGGCGTCAGCAAATCAACCCCAACGCCGCCCTCACCAGCTATTTCTTACCGGAGATCAAATTTACGGAGATGATGTAGCAGATCCGTCGTTGTGGGTTGCTACTACTCTTGGTGATGTTCTCTTGGGTTGGGAAGAAAAACTTCCGGTGAGTGGAGTTTACTGCACTCCCCAGCAACTACCCCCCGGAGAGCGGGGTGATGTGGCGACAAACCAAGCTGGCTTGACCGCAGGATTACATAATAAAGCTGAGAAAGTCAACAGTCATCTTTTTAGTCTGGGTGAATATTACGCTACTTATTTACTCGCTTGGTCGCCAGTGTGCTGGCCAACAACATTTCCCAAAGGACACCAAGTAACGAGCGATCGCCATGCTATCAAAGACTGGAATCACGCAGTCAAGCATTTGCGACAATTCATCTATACCCTTTGGAAAGTGCGCCGCGCCCTTGCCAATATTCCCATGTACACCATCTTTGATGACCATGATGTTACTGATGACTGGAATTTGAACCAAGCTTGGTGTTTGCGCGTGCTGGGGCAACCATTAGGGCGAAGAATAGTCCAAAATGCATTGTTAGCTTACACGGTATTTCAAGGGTGGGGCAATACACCAGGGCAATTTGCAGAAGGAAAATCAGGTGAAAGGCTGCTGGTGGCTGCACAAGCTTGGTCAACTTCTCAAGGAACGGATGAAAAGGCTAATGAAGCGATCGCTCGTTATGTAGGGATGCCAGCCATCGATCCCCACACAGACTTACCTATTTTAGTCAGAGATGGTGCGGTATTTATTCTGAATCGAGATCCAGAAGCACTGACTTGGCACTACATAGTCAGAAGCGATTGCCATGAAGTAATTGTGTTGGATACACGTACATGGCGGGGTTATCCAGCAGATCAAAAACCAATTGCACCACCAATGTTGTTGTGTCCAAAAGCCTTTGAGCAACAACTAGTTTTACCTTTACAAGAAGTAGTTGAACAAACTCAGATTCAAACTACATTTGTGATTGCACCCACGAATGTATTTGGATTACAAGTAATTGATTGGATTCATCATTGGCACTTACAACAGGAAAAAGTTTTTTCAACCGATGTTGGAGATGCCTGGAACATTAATGTTGAAGCGCTGGCGAAATTTCTAACCACTTTGTTTGAGGAACGTCAACAAGTCGTTATTCTATCTGGAGATATTCATTATAGTTCTGTTGCTCACTTATCTTATGCACGCACCTATTCCAAATTACAATCTGTTTTGGTACAGTTAACCGCTAGTGCATTGAAGAATGAAGAGATGTTGACGCGGCTAATTCATACACGATTGAAAGATTGGCTGCTACCAGAAAAGGTACGACATTGGATAGGCTGGATCGACCCACCCAATATGGTAGAAATTTCCGAGAAACAATTACACCATAATCGCCAGTTGCTGACTAACTCTGAGTGGCATTGTGTACTGGAATGGATACCTCGAAACACTGCTCAGACTTCTGTCCACACAGCAGATATATTATCATTGATAGCTCCCTGGAAACGAGCCGAAAATGCAAAATGGAAATGGTTACAACCCCTGATGTTTTGGAAATCTCGTTGGTTTCAGGAAGGACGAGAAGTCGTGGGATTGAATAATTTAGCTTTGGTTCACTTTGAGTTAGTAGATGACAGTAATTGTTGCAAAGTTATGCAAGATTTGTACTGGTTTTCTTCTTGGTATCCAAGCCAAATTATTTACAGCCGTTTTGAGAGACAGTTAACGCCGAATCAGTCATTGTTAAGATGATCGACTTTGCTCTGCGAATTAAAATTTTGAAAGTCCCCGGCTTTTCTAAAAAGTCGGAGATTTTTTTGGGGCAATCCCCTATAAAGTTTCCATTATTCGGATTTAGAGTTATCAAGAACTCGGCGCAAGTTCTCCATTAATTTGGATTTAACCAATCGGTAATTGCTTTAACTGTGATTTTGCTAATTTATCAGGTGCGATCGCTCCATTCTCTGTAATGATGGCTGTAATCAACTCAGCCGGAGTCACATCAAAAGCTGGGTTATAAAAATCTACACCTTCGGGTGTGAGAATGGTATCGCCAACTTGATAGATTTCTGTTGGTTCGCGTTCTTCAATGGGAATTTGGCTGCCATCGGCTAATTCAAAATCAACGGTGGAAAGGGGTGCAGCGACAAAGAAGGGGATATTATGTGCTTTAGCTGCGATCGCCACACTATATGTACCAATTTTATTAGCAGTGTCGCCATTAGCAGCAATGCGATCGGCACCCACAACTACAGCATGAATCAAACCCTGTTTCATGCAATGGGCTGCCATATTATCAGTAATTAATGTAACTGGAATACCTTCTTGCACACATTCCCAAGTGGTGAGTTTTGCGCCTTGCAAACGGGGACGGGTTTCGTCGGCAAATAAACGTTCTAAACGTCCTTCCCTCCAAGCAGAACGTACAACACCCAAGGCTGTACCATATCCAGCAGTAGCTAATGCCCCGGCGTTACAGTGAGTAAGCAACCTTAGCTTTTCTGGGGTAGTGGGCAAGACTGTTAAACCATTGTCACCGATCGCCTGACAGGTTTGTAAATCTTCAGCGTTGATTGCTTGGGCTGTTTGGAAAAGGGTTTGCTTAATCTCTTCTACCGTTCCCAGCGTTTCGTAGGCGGCTTTCAGCATCCGGCTAATTGCCCAAAATAAATTTACTGCTGTGGGACGAGTAGAACGCAACAATTGGGCTACTTTATCTAAGTGTTGCAAAAATTCGGTGCGATCGCTTGTCTCAATTTCCCTCGCCCCCAAATACATTCCATAAGCCGCAGCCACACCAATTGCAGGCGCACCTCGCACAATCATTGTTTTAATCGCCCGCGCCATATCTTCACTGCGGTGAATTTCCACGAATGTATATTCGTTTGGTAGGCGAGTTTGGTCAATTAGTGACACTGAGTCATTGTGCCAAATGACTGGATAAACCTGATTTGTAGAACCTGTCATAAAAAGAGGTAATACTTTTTAAATTTGCTGAGAGAATAATAAAATTTTACAGATTGAAATCAAAACGATTTTTTGTTGAACAATTACACCTTGATTTTAATTTCTGAACATGCTCTAATTTTAGCAAAACATTCGTACTAAGCAATCAGACTAAAATTACTATTACTCAAAGTAATATTAGGATTCCCTAGAGTGGCAAATTCAAACACTTTTCCTGCACCCAGAACATTGCCATCTTGGTTATAGAATAAACTGCCAGTGCTTCTACTATAGACTATATGTGCATTACTGGCGTTGACAAATTGATCTTGATTGACAACTGCAAAGTCAGTTAAAACCTGTCCCACATTATTACTAACAGCATTAAAGGTAGTTTTACTCAACACAATTAGGTCTTGTCCCACTTCAAACTGAGTAATGTTATCAACACCTAAGCTGGTGCTAAAAACTCCATTAGCTTGAAACTGATATTTATCTTTGCCAGCGTTGCCTGTGAGAAAATCATTACCCAGTCCTCCCCAGAGAACATCGTCACCAGTTCCACCTGTAAGAGTATCATTGCCATTACCACCTTGGAGGTTGTCATTTCCTGCTAACCCTTGGAGTTGGTCATTTCCATCGCCGCCAATTAGAGTGTTATTGAGTGTATTACCAGTGAGAGTGTCATTGCCTGTGCCACTTGTTGCATTTTCGATGACGTTGTTGGCAGAGAGAATGAGTTTGAGATTAGTATTAACAGTTTGCGAGGTGGTTGAACCTAAATTTAGGTTGACGGCAACAGTAGTACCGCTAAAGTTAATAGTATCAGTACCACCTGTTGTGGTTTCTGTAATTGTGTCGGTTCCCAAGGCACTATTAGCAACGAAAGAATAGGTATCATTTCCAGCACCACCAGCAAGGCTATTATTGGCACTATTACCTTTGAGAATATTATTACCTGCATTACCAGTACCGTTGATTGCAGAGGTTCCTGTTAGGGTGAGGTTTTCTACGTTGGTTGGCAAAATGGTGGTAACTGAGGCAGTCAAGGTATCGGTTATGGTTGTAGTAACAGTTTTGGTTGTACTAAGGCTGGCATTGGTGGGAGAAGTGAGAGTTAGAGTAAAGGTTTCATTTGCCTCGTTTAGGGAATCATTGAGAATCGGGATATTAATGATTTTACTGGTGTTTCCTGGGTTGAAGGTCAAGGTTCCGGTGGTGCTGGTATAGTCTAAGCCTGCTGTAGCTGTACCGTTAGCAGTGGCATATTGGACGGTAACAGTGGTGTTGCTGGCTTGGGAGAGACTAACGGTATAACTAACATTTTGAGGAATAGTGTTACCCTCGACTATTGTCTTGCTAGCACTGAGGTTAATGGATAGCAAATCATCGTTAGTAATGGTTCCGGTGACGGCTGTTGTTGTACCACGGGTGTAACCAGTGCCGGAGTTTAAAGTTAAAGTAACAGTTTCATTACTTTCAATGGTGGTGTCTGCTGTCGGGTTAATAATTAGAGTTCGTGTACTTGCACCTGCTGCAAAGGTAATCGAGCCTGTGGTGCTAGTAAAACTTGCTGCACCTGTTTGAGTGTAGTCGCTGTTGAAGGTGGCACTGCCAGCAACACCGTAGTTCACGGTTAAAGCATTGCTGGTGCTTCCGCTTCTGGTGAAGGTGTAAACTAGGTTGCTGCTTCCATCTTCAGTAACACTACTGGGAGCTACGGCTAAAGTAATCAATGGCAAATCATCATTAATAATGGTTCCAGTGACGGCTGTTGTCGTACCAGAGGTGTAACCAGTGCCGGAATTTAAAGTTAAAGCAACAGTTTCATTACTTTCAATGGTGGTGTCTGCTGTCGGGTTAATAATTAGAGTTGCTGTACTTGCACTTGCTGCAAAGCTAATCGAGCCTTTGGTGCTATTAAAACTTGCTGCACCTGTTTGAGTGTAGTCAGTATTTAAGGTGGCACTGCCAGCAACACCATAATTCACAGTTAAGGCATTGGTGGTGCTTTTGCTTCTGGCGAAGGTGTAAACTAGGTTGCTGCTTCCATCTTCATTGACACTACTAGGAGCTACAGCTATGGTGATGGATGGCAAATCATCATCAATAATGGTTCCGGTGACGGCTGTTGTTGTACCAACGGTGTAACCAGTGCCGGAATTTAAAGTTAAAGCAACAGTTTCATTACTTTCAATGGTGGTGTCTGCTGTTGGGTTAATAATTAGAGTTGCTGTACTTGCACCTGCTGCAAAGGTAATGGTGCCTGCGGTGCTAGAAAAACTTGCCGCACCACTTTGGGTGTAGTCAGTATTTAAGGTGGCACTGCCAGCAACACCGTAGTTTACGGTTAAGGCATTACTGGTGCTTCCGTTTCTGGTGAAGGTGTAAACTAGGTTGCTGCTGCCATCTTCAGTTACGCTGCTGGGAGTTAAGGCTAAGGTGATGTTGCTAATACTAGCAGCAATAGGTACACCGGAGTCTTGCAATATGGCAACGTCAAGTGGAGAAATGTTGTAGTGAGTTCCGCGATAATACACTACACCATTCATCAAATCCGCAATCAAATCGCTTCCTGGTCTGGGGAAGTCGTTACCCACATGAGTGCTGTTACCGTAGGTCAATGGCACAGAAGACCCGTAAACACTCGTTGCTTGAGTTCCTACAAAGAAGAAATTGCTTCCATCAAAAATAGTTTGTTCATCGAATGTTGATTGATAATCTCCGGGAAATGTTACGTCGAAAGCATTTCTCCATCCATTGAAGGCAAAGGCATGACCAAACTCGTGGAGGAATACAGAAACAGCATCTGTTCTATCATTAGGCACAGGAGTAATTCGTGCTGATGGATCTGGATCAAACCACAGCTCATTTGTCAGATAATCAGAATTGAAGTTGAATTCAATGTCAGGATCGGCACCGTTAGGATCGATTCCTGTGCGAATTTCTGCCGTTGCACCTTGCTCAAATACGTTAAAGGTTCCGTTATTACGTACAAAAGATGCAGTAACACTTCTGCCTGTAGCTGTCGGGCCAGGGTTAGAAAAATCAACAAGTACCTCTAAGCTAGCATTACCTTCAATATAGTTATCCCAATACGATCCAGCAGCCAATATGTGAGACTGTATTGCAGAGTAATAGGGAGAAAATGTCCCCAATGGATCGTTAAAAGTAACAGAAAAATTCAGTTCTGCTTGTTCTACAGCAATTATTTGTCCTGCGACAGTAATAGTTGCCCAATCATTTTCTGTGCTGATTCTGGCTAAATCTTGATTCGTTAAACTTTGTCCCCGCACTAAAGCTGAGAAAAGTTCCCCTTCATCCCCTAAAGTATCTTTTTGATTAATTTGAGCATCAACAAAATGTCCAATTTCCTCTAACAGAACTGCACTAACTACTACTGGTGCAGCAGTTGCTACAAAGCTATCCAAGAGATAAATCTTATTAGTACTACTGGCATAAGCTCCATTAGCATTGCCTAGAATGTCACTACTAATCACCTCAATTTGAGGAAGCTCACTAAAATCACCCGCTTGCCACTGCGATCGCACTGTCGCCGCAATAGTACGATTGTATTGTGTACCAAAAACATTATCGAATAAATTCCAAAAATTTTCTAAATCAGAAAAGGCACTCAGTTGGTTATATATTAGCGGCAATACAAAGTTGAGGAAGTTAGTCATAAATGTATGGCTTATATGTGAATAAAAGTGAAGATTATGGAAATTAATAAATTTTGTGGTTTCAGGTTATTGCTGAAGGCTGTTAAAGAGTTTAAAACAAATAGCAGTTTTTTCTAGCAGAAAATAAAACTTTAATCTAAAAATATCATAATTAAACTTCAGTAAGCGATCGCATCACTTTAATTTCCTGATACGTTAAGTCAACCGACATGATAAAATGTATATATATTGAGTTTTATAAAAGTTGTATAATTATTATTTCATAATGTGCTTACTGATTTTAAATTTCCTCACATGGGTTGATTTTTGTACGCCGACTTACTTGAACGCCCACACCTGAATCACAAGTGTGGGCAAAGCAGTACTAGGCAATCAGACTGAAATTGCTACTACTGAGAGTAATATTAGGATTCCCTAAACGGGCAAACTCAA
This sequence comes from Nostoc sp. DedQUE02, assembly GCF_034531035.1. NCBI lineage: Bacteria > Bacillati > Cyanobacteriota > Cyanophyceae > Nostocales > Nostocaceae > Nostoc > Nostoc sp. DedQUE02. The sequence goes on from NZ_JAVRBY020000003.1 coordinate 49,063, forward strand.
ACACTGTTCCTGTGCCCAAAACATTGCCATCCTGGTTATAGAATAAGCTGCCACTACTTTGGCTAAACACAATACGCGCATTACTACCGTTGACGAATTGATTACCACTGACAACTGCAAAGTCAGTTAAAGCCTGTCCCACAGTATTAGTAATAGCATTGAAGGTCGTTTTACTTAGCACAATCTGGTCTTGTCCGACTTCAAAATCAGTGATGGTATCAATACCTAAGCTTGTGTTAAATACACTATTGCTTTGGAACAAATATTTATCATTACCAACTCCACCTGCAAGAGTATCATTACCATTACCTCCCACGAGAGTGTCATTTCCTACTAACCCTTGGAGTTGGTCATTTCCATCGCCACCAATTAGGGTGTTATTCAGCGTATTACCAGTGAGACTATCATTACCTGTGCCACCCGTTGCATTTTCGATAACGTTGTTGGCAGAGAGAATGAGTTTGAGATTACTATTAACGGTTTGCGAGGTGGTTACGCCTAGATTTAGGTTGACAGCAACTGTAGTATCGCTAAAGTTAATAGTGTCAGTACCACCTGTTGTGGTTTCTGTAATTGTGTCAGTTCCCAAGGCACTATTAGCGACAAAAGAATAAGTGTCGTTTCCTACTAATCCTTGGAGTGAGTCATTTCCACTACCACCAATTAAAGTATTATTCAGTGTATTGCCAGTGAGAGTGTCATTGCCTGTGCCACCTGTTGCATTTTCAATAACGTTGTTCGTAGAAAGAATCAGGTTGAGATTGCTATTAACTGTTTGCGAAGTTGTGACACCTAAATTTAAATTGACGGCAACTGTAGTACCGCTAAAGTTAATAGTGTCAGTACCACCTGTTGTGGTTTCTATAATTGTGTCGGTTCCCAAGGCAGTATTCGCTACAAAAGAATAAGTATCATCCCCGGCTAAACCTTGGAGTCGGTCGTTTCCGCCACCACCAATCAGAGTGTTATTTAGTGTATTACCAGTGAGACTATCATTGCCTGTGCCACCTGTTGTATTTTCGATAACGTTGTTGGCAAAGAGAATCAGGTTGAGATTGCTATTGACTGTTTGCGAGGTGGTTAAACCGAGATTTACGTTGACGGCAGTTGTAGTGCCGCTAAAGTTAATAGTGTCAGCACCACCTGTTGTGGTTTCTATAATTGTGTCGGTTCCTAAAGCAGTATTCGCTAGGAAAGAATAAGTATCATTTCCTGCGCCACCATACAAAGTATCATTTCCAGCATCACCTAATAATCTGTCATTTCCTTGTTCGCCAAATAAACGGTCATTACCGCCAGCACCAGAGAGGGTATCGTTACCTAAACCAGCAAACAAATCATCATTGTAAGCAGTTCCTGTAATGTTGTTATCTACAACTGCACTGTTGAAAATAAAATCACTCGCTTGTAATTGGCTGACGCTAATGCCGTTGAGTTTGAGTCGATAATAATAATCGCCATCTAACACTCGATATCTGACGCTAATGATGGCGTTACCATCGACATCATTACTTGTTAGCAATAACAGATTATTGAAGTCACTGATGCCTAAAGTTCTAATATCTATTTTGTCTTGTCCCTTTTGGAAATCAATGACGATATCTTGCTCTTTGGCAGCGATAGAATTATCAAAGTACTCGAAAACAAATTCATCGTTCCCTGCACCACCATACAAGGTATCCTTTCCAGCACCACCTAATAATCTGTCATTTCCTTGTTCGCCAAATAAGCGGTCATTCCCGTCTCCACCAGAGAGGGTATCGTTACCTAAACCACCAAACAAATCATCATTGTAAGCAGTTCCTGTAATGTTATTATCTACAACTGCACTGTTAAAAATAAAATCACTCGCTTGTAATTGGCTGCTGCTAATGCCGTTGAGTTTGAGTCGATGATAATAATCGCCATCTACCACTCGATATCTGACGCTAATGATGGCGTTACCATCGACATCATCACTGATGAGTAGTAAGAGATTATTGAAGTCACTGATGCCTAGAGTTCTAAGGTCTATTTTGTCTTGTCCCTTTTGGAAATCAATGACGATATCTTGCTCTTTGGCAAGGATAGAATTATCAAAGTACTCGAAAACAAATTCATCGTTCCCTGCACCACCATACAAGGTATCCTTTCCAAAACCACCTAATAATCTGTCATTTCCTTGTTCGCCAAATAAGCGGTCATTACCGTCACCACCTTGCAAAGTATCGTTACCTAAACCAGCAAACAAATCATCATTGTAAGCAGTTCCTGTAATGGTGTTATCTACAACTGCACTGTTGAAAATAAAATCACTCGCTTGTAATTGGCTGCTGCTAATGCCATTGAGTTTGAGTCGATAATAATAATCGCCATCTACTACTCGATATCTGACGCTAATGATGGCGTTACCATCAATATCATTACTTATCAGCAATAACAGATTATCAAAGTCACTGATGCCTAGAGTTCTAAGGTCTATTTTGTCTTGTCCCTTCTGAAAATCTGTAACAATATCTTGGACTTTGGCAACAACAGAACTATCAAAGTACTCGAAAACAAATTGGTCGTTTCCTGCACCGCCAGATAAGGTATCACTTCCAGCACCACCTGATAATTGATCGTTTCCACCCAGCCCAGAGAGGGTATCATTACCGTTTAAGCCTTGAATAGTATCATTTCCAGAAGTGCCGACTAAATTATCATTATTGTTTGTTCCTAGAATGACCATGATTTTATCCTCTTTTTTTGGGTTTTAAGATAGTGCAGAAATTTTGAGATATGGACAAGGATTCTTATGGATTGAATATCAGAATCCAGTATGATTTTTGTAAAAAGCTACGACAAAATACAGGCTTAAAGTTATAGCAGTGAACAGGCAATAGGCAATAGGCAACAGAGTTAAAAGTCTCTGGATGCCGATGTTTAACAATCACTTAATGTCCTAATCTCACTGGCTACTGCTATGACTAGTCAAACCCATAAGAAATATAGAGCGATCGCTTGCTACTAAATTGATACTTATAGTAAATTGATACTATAGTAATCCTAGTAATTAACTAGATTAAGTATACAGATAATGAAGCGATAAAAGTTAATTTAAGTAATTATTTAATATAGATGATTTTCGGTAATTAACTAGACTTTAATAAAAGATTATCTTTTTTATATAAAACTTTATGTTTTCATCAGCAATGGTATGTAGTAATACATTTAGTACACCAAACCGCTTGACAAGAAACAGCATATCTGAATCTAATAAAGCTTCAGCGATCGCATCACAGACCATTTATAAAGTAAATATTAAGTATGGTGCATTAGGGCTAAAGCCTAACGCACTGCCTCCTGCCTTAGACTTATTAGTTTAACCAACTCTTCTAGCCATAGGTGTGTTTCTAGCAAGCGGATTTCTTCCAAACAGCTTGATAATGGTTTCAACAAATTGTTTATTATCGTAAAACTCATGCATTAAAGTAATCGGTTGTGAATAAAGTTGATCGCTAAAAAAGATTGATTTCCAATCTAGTTCGGTGCTATTAACAACTCCAACTTGCGCCATTACTTTAAGAAATTCATAAGCAATTAGACCTTGACCAATGGCAGATGGATGAATGCCATCTAAACTAAATAGTCCACCTTGTCGAAGTCGCCCGGCTGTGTCTGCATGGTAGTATTTGGTGTTGACTTGGGGATAGACAAAGTTGAAATATTCGGGAAAATCATACTGCACTTCTCCAGCATTTCGCTTGAAGGCAATTTCTTGTAAGGCATCAGCAAGTTCAACAATGTGATACCGCGATCGCTGATATTTACTGTTCTTACTTTTGATCAGTTCTCTGATTATTTGATTGTAGCTGCGAATACAGTCATCAATGTAGAGGGCATCTTGTAGCGTTAGGTATAAAGTTCCAGTTTTTCTAACTGTATCCTCTTCAAAAGGAAAATAAGTATAGTATTTGTAGTAAATTGAAGGTCTATCATCTCCAGGAATATTAATTTCAGTAGTTGGGCCTACGCCTTTTGCTAAAGGTACGATAGTTACCAACGGTACTGTTCCAATGAAGACATTCCAATCAGGATTGTTGTTACCCTGCATGATGGTATCAACGCGATCAAGCAATTCTTGATATTCAGCTTCAAAATCTTTGGGATGCCACAGGTTCCATTGTTCTCTTACCTCACGGAATGATTCGGGTTTTTGACTTGGGTTTGTGAGAGTTTTATTTGAGTCATTGGGAGTTTGATTAATTTCTAAACTGATGACAGTTCCAAGGGCATTGTTCGATCCTAACCAGAGAATTAAATTCTCAACTCCCTGTGGAGTGCTTGTATGATGTTCCAACCAATCCAATTGACTATAGTTGTCATAAATAGCGTTTAAAGATGGGTTGAGAACTTTAAGTGCTGTTCGGTAGAACGCAGCATTAGGCAGACCTAAAAAATCAGGTTTGCCTTCTCCTTTTTCGTTACTAATTTCAATTTGATATTTACAAATATTAGGTGTAATCATCCAAGAATCAGCAATATCAAAACCTTGAATTGCTACATTGTGGAAGAAGTCAATTCCTCCTGGATAACGCTGTTGGGCACTACCTCCTTCCCGTTCATAGTAATCTTCAGTTTCATCTAGTACCCCCTCAAGAGTTGGTAATATGGTCAGCCAATCTAGGGCGTTGATATCTGAGCCATATTTTTTCTCCAAACGCCGTAAAATCTTCTCAATATTGGCTGGTAGTCCCCCCATCGGCCATTCAGGATAAAGATATTCAGCACCAACTTGTAGCCCCATTGATTTAGCAATCAAAGTTGAAAAGCAAAGGTCTGTCCGGGCTGCTGCCAAAGACATAAAGCCTTGAGAAATACTGTCACCAATTGTAAATAGTTTCATAATTTTTCCCAACATCTAATAAAATTATCGCCCACACCTGAATCACAAGTGTGAGCGATTTATTCTACAAAGAATTAACTAAACCACAGCAGACACTTGCTGCTTAAAGAAAGCTTGCAACACTCTCTCTGCTATTTGATGACTAGTCAAACCTAATTCTGTCTTAGATTCATTGGGTTCAGCATGATCTACCAACACATCTGGTACGCCAAAACGCTTGACAGGAACGAGAATATCTGCATCTAACAAAGCTTCGGCGATCGCAGAACCAAAGCCACCCATAACACAACCTTCTTCTAAGGTAACGACGCGGCCGATTTTCTTAGCTAAAGGCAAAATCAACTCGGTATCCAAAGGCTTAACGAAACGGGCATTAATTACAGTTGCTTCAATGCCATGTTCACCAAGAATTTCCGCAGCTTGCATTCCTGGATAGACCATTGTGCCATAAGCGACAATTAACACGTCATCGCCTGTACGCAGAATTTCGCCTTTGCCAATTTCCAAAGGTTCCCAACCTTCCTCCATCAAGGGAACGCCGTAGCCATTGCCACGAGGATAACGCATTGCGATCGGCCCACTGGTATGATTAATGCCAGTTACTATCATACGTTGCAGTTCTGCTTCGTCTTTGGGCGCCATGATTGCGATGTTAGGAATGCAACGCAGATAAGCGATGTCATACATACCTTGGTGGGTGGGGCCATCAGATCCAACAATTCCTGCCCGATCTAAGCAGAAAAATACTGGCAGGTTTTGGATGCAGACATCATGAATTATCTGGTCGTAGGCGCGTTGCAGAAAAGTAGAATAAATGGCGGCTACGGGGCGCATCCCTTGAGTTGCAAGCCCTGCTGCTAGGGTGATAGCGTGTTGTTCAGCAATGCCAACATCAATATATTGATTGGGTAGTTTGGCTTGAAGTTTATCTAAGCCTGTTCCCGTTGCCATCGCCGCAGTAATCCCGATGATTTTCGGGTTTTGTTCCGCAAGTTTCACCAGAGTGTGAGAAAAGACTTTGGCATAAGCCGGAGGTTTAGGTTTATTGGAAGGAATGGCTTTACCAGTTGCGACGTTGAAGGGGCTTTGGGCATGGTAGCCAACTTGATCTAGTTCGGCAATTTCATAACCTTTGCCCTTGATTGTTGCTACGTGTACCAAAACTGGGCCCGGTATTTGATGTGCTTGTTGGAAGGTGGCAATCAATTCTTCGAGATTATGCCCATCGACTGGCCCAATGTAGGTAAAGCCGAGTTCTTCAAAAACTGCACCTACCTTAGGAACAGCCAAGCGTTTCATACCTTCTTTGATGCGTCCGAGTTCGGGTGAGAGGGATTCACCCACGAAGGGAATTTGCTTAAATTGTTCCTCAAGATTATCTTTAATAAATTGCACCGGTTGGCTGAGGCGCATTTTGTTCAGATAGCGGGGAATCGCGCCGACGTTGCGAGATATAGACATGTCGTTGTCGTTGAGAACAACCAACAGGTTAGTTTTCGGCATGTGTCCGGCGTGGTTGATGGCTTCTAAAGCCATACCCCCAGTCAGCGCCCCATCCCCAATCACAGCAACGGCTTTAAATTTTTCTCCTTTTAAGTCTCGTGCTAAAGCCATACCCAATGCTGCTGAAATACTTGTAGAAGCATGTCCAGCCCCAAAGTGGTCAAACTTGTTTTCACACAGTTTGAGATAACCTGCAACTCCGTCCTTTTGTCTGAGGGTGTGGAAGCGATCGTAGCGGCCGGTTAACAGTTTGTGGGGATAAGCCTGGTGTCCTACATCCCAAATCACTTTATCCCGATCTAAGTCCAGTGTCTGGTAAAGTCCTAATGTTAATTCAACAACACCCAACCCTGGGCCTAAGTGTCCACCATTAACTGCTACTGTTTGGAGATGCTTATCTCGAATCTGACGGGCAATCTGTTGTAGTTGGCGAACAGATAAACCGTGCAACTGATTAGGATGGGTGATTTCGCTCAGATGCATATTATAAGGTTTTCCTCTCTAACTTCGAGTTTCGGTATTTTGATTTTCCCACGGTCGGGTTATTCACATAATCAGACTCTTACATTGTTACTAAGTTGTAGCGGAAAGTATAACTTCGTAATTAATAATGGTAAAAAATTTGTTAACCATTAACAATTCATTCAAACAAAGTTGTCATCTGTTAGAACTAGAGGATATTTGTCAATCAGTAACATTACTCAAAATGCTATTTGATTAGTATAAAAAATAAGTTTTTAACAGCAGTTTACAGGAATTTCTTTTAACTAGATCGCTCGCTTTAGCTAAACTCAGTATTTTTTAGTTTCCTAAATTCTTCGTAAACAGCAAGATTCCTGACTTTTCTAAAAAGTCAGGAATCTAAGCTTTTCGATTTGAATAAAATCAAATAGGATTGCTATTTACCAAAAGCATCCTTGATGCTATCAACAGTGCGCTCAACAACATTCTTTGTGTTGTCTACTGCTTCTTTAGTCCGGGCAGCATCTTCGTCTGCTCTTTTCTGAATTGTAGCGGCATCTCTCTTTGCTTTGCGCTCAACAAAACTACCATTGTCTGTTGCTTGATCAACTTTACTGGCGTTGCTCTTTGCAGCTTCCTTAACTTTATCTTTCGTATCTTCGATGAAATTTTTGGCTCGTCCAGCATCTTTACTGGTTTTTTCTTGAACTTTATCGCCTGCGTCTGATGATGCGATCAAGGTTGCAGTAGGAGCAGCCATTGCTGAAGTGTTCGATAAAAATGCCCCTTGCCATACGAAAGCGATCGCTAACATACAAAACAGCGCTGTAGCCATCCAGCGTTTTACCGTGGAAAGCTTTGTAACATAATTTAACTTCATAGAATACAATCTCATGTGACTTAGTATACTATTTCTACTTCATTTAGCTGATTAGACATATCGATCCCTAGATAGAAGTTCTAGCGTCAATAGTTATGAAATTAATTCAGTATTTTGATAGATTGAGTTTTGAGTAAAAGATTTTTTTTGCTGGTAATTTCGGATAAGCATTTTTCATTTTCTTTGTGGTCTGGGAAAGGGTAAGGGGTAAAGGGTAAAGAATGTATTCAAAACCTTTCCCCTTTAACCGAACCGTATTGGGAGTGGGGTGCAATGACTGTGGGAATCATAACTATATTATCTGGACATGATATGAGTTCATTAACTTGCGATCGCTTCTAGCAGTCAGTTACGCCATCGCAACTGACTTTTTACGGTTGGGACGCTTGCGTTCTGATTTTTTCTTCAGTCCAACAGCTTGGGCTTGATCGCTATCTGAGCCATATTGCCCACGAATCACTTCTTTCATAGCTAATACAGCATTGTGAAATTCCCATTCTGCTAATCGCCTAGCATCGGTAGCAGCACGATATAAAGTTAGTTTTTCGGTTTCGGCTTGTTGTTGCGCCAACATAGCCTGATAAGCTTGCTGTAAATTTGCTACAGACGCATCAGCACGGGTTGTGTCGTATGTGCTGATGGTTTGCAACCCGTGCCATGAATTTATATCTTGACTAATTGATTGCGAAGGCAAACGGCGGGTTCTATCTTGGGTGGCCATATATGCATACTGATACAGTTATACATTTAATGTGCCCATTAAAACAAAAAAGCTAATAGTAAAGTAAGATTTTCAGAGCGGAGACTAAGAAAAACAAGTCGAAACAATCGCATTGCAAGTTGAAACAATGCCATTACAACTCGAAACAATGGCATTGCAAGTCCAAACAATCGCATTGCAAGTCAAAACAATCGCATTACAAGTCGAAACAATGCCATTGCAACTCGAAACAACCGTATTGCACGAGGTTGCATTCGATACTGTAGTGATAAAATGATTAAACTACAAGATGTTTTGCTGTTGTTGTATCATCAATGTGAACTTTTTGCTGAGACAACACTAACAAAGCTCACGCTGACATCAATTGCTGGAGGCGCTGTGGCTCCTCTCCCAGCCAATCTGGATTTTGGGCAGTGCTATCGAAAATGGATGAAGTTTTAAAAGGCTCAAACTCGCCGCGTGATGCTGCTTCTGCCGTTTTTGCTAAAAGCGATCGCACCTGCTCGTCATTCATTGGCTGGAATGTCCGCACTGCTTCAAAAGCTTGGTCTAGAATCTCCATGCTATCAATTCCGGTAATTACAACCGATGTAGGCAGATTCAAAGCATAGTGTAAACATTCAATTGGCGTTACAGTCTTTGACCGTAAAAGAATACCGTTTGCCAAGCTTTTCATTCCCAGAACGCCGATGTTTTGCTTAACCAGTTCTGGCACAACCAGCTTTGCAAAACTCCGGTAGTGGGCATCCATCACATTGAGCGGCATCTGTGCTGTATCAAATTTAAACCCGTTAGTGGCTGCAACTTCCAGCATGTGCAGATGAACATAGGGGTCTTTGTGCCCGGTGAAGCCGATATATCGGAGTTTGCCAGCTTCTTGCGCCTCAATGAAGGCAGCATTCGCCCCTTCTTCGTCAAAAACTCGATGTGGGTCTTCGTGGCGAAGGATTTCGTGGTGCTGAACGAGATCGATGCAATCAACTTGCAGGCGTTTAAGTGATTCGTCTAGCTGTTTTGCTGCTGCTTTTTTAGAACGACCATCGATTTTCGTCATCAGGAACACTTTGTCTCGATAGCCATCGCGCAGCGCTTTTCCCATACGAATCTCGCTGGCTCCACCGTTGTAATCCCAACTGTTATCCATAAAGGTGATGCCACGATCAATAGCTGTTCTCACAATGCGGATAGCCAATTGCTCATCAACGTGCTTCAAGGCGATGTGCCAACCACCCAATCCGATGGCGGAAACTTTCTCTCCTGTACTGCCGAGAACTCGATATTGCATTTCTGAATTTGACGTAGTTCCTGCCATGTGTTTCCAAGTCTTTCAGCTATTACTTAATTACATACAGCCATCTGCCAATTCAAACACAAGGCAAAGTAGACAATATCTTGCTGAAGATACACTTTTCGACCCGATCAGGAAAAGACTCAAGAAGCCAAAATACCGATGGCAATTTGGGATATGTAAGGTAAATAATTCGTAATTCGTAATACAACTCTTGGAGAGGCTACTTCGGCTTCGCGGTAGTTGAATCTCGACTCACAACGACTGCGCGGTAGTTGAGCGTAGTCGAAACTCAGTGCAAGTCGCTCGATTACCGCCAAGCGATGCACTGAGCTTAGTCGAAGTGTCGAAACTCAGTACAAGTCCGCTTTTTCGCGCATTCGCAATTAAATCAAGCCCGACACAACGGGCAAAGGGTTTCTACCTGTCTTGGGATACAAGGACTGTTTCGCGCCACTTGCGGGCGAGGTTTTAAACATGAAGCTTTTTTGATAAAGAATTGAGGGCAAAGAAATGCTTTGCCCCTACAACATATTTGGTTCAAATAAATGAAAACTGTTGTTAAACATTAACAATTATTTACCACTATAAAAGAAGGCAATTTCTTTTTCTTTTAGGGGTGCGAAACCAGCATCTACAAGTAATTGGTCGAGTTCTGCTTGGGGAATGTGTTTTGCACCAATTCGCACAATACGCGATCGCATAGTATTGGATACACCACTGCGCTGTCTATTGGCTTCTAGTGCCATAACTTTCCCATAAAGTTCTAGCTTTGCAGGTGGAATGGGAGAACCATCAAAATCAATTCCCTGTGCGATCGCTTCATCAATCGCATCAGCACCTGTAGTGGTTGGATTCCCTGGATTAATTTCGGTAGGCATGGTGATTTGTTTTTCTTCGCTATGGGTAGATTTTACCAGCCTTGCTGACACCATAGCTGCTTACTGGTTTTTTTGCTGCCGAGGATTAATAATTAATAAAAAATAATTACTTACTTTGAATAAATAATCGAAATATATTATACATGGATGAAATTTGGCAAAACCAAACTACGATAAGAATCTTTCCAAATTCTCATGCTTTGGTCTGTACAACTTTTTGAGGATAATCCCAAAATGCCAACATCGCTTTGCTGAGTTTAGGTATTGTCAGTGTTGAGTTGAGCCATTTTGGATTCTACACTGATTTTATAATAATTACGTAATCTTTGTATAAAGTACTGTATTTAATTTGCTTCTAGTACTGAATATGAGATTTGCACTGTCATCTGTTCAACTTTATATCAACTTTATATATAGAGGAGAAAGGAATTTAGTATACCTAATCATTTATCCATACCAAAATATACGTTAGAAAGAGAATAGATTGAACATCTAAGCAAAACACAGTATAACAATGCAAAACTACGTTATAGCTTCTAATCACAGCTAATTTAGCTACACCTCGCCCATAAGAACGAAATATGTAGCTTTTCTGGAGTTGACTAGTGCTAGATTTAAGTTAATCTTAAAGCGGATCGCTTCTTGCAAGAATCTACCCTGACAGAAGTGTATAAAGATATAGTTAAATTTAGAAATTCTGTCCGAGATTTTGAATTTGCAAACTGAATAGTTTGATACGGCGCTCAAAACCCCGATCCACTACCCTAAACAAGGTAGTCAATTAACGACTCAACATTATCTGTCTGGTAATTGTATTGAATAGTTTACAATACCAATGGATGAGAAAATCTAAAGAAAATATAAAAGAGACTCATAACTGTGGTGTCTGGAGGACAAAAGTGTTTCTGAGACTAGCACATCAACATCGACAATTCGTCCAAGACTTGGTAATGAACCTGCAAGCGTTGGCGGTTGTACTAGAACGGCGTGGGTATCCTGCGTCCTGCTACACCTGTGGCGACCAAATGAATAGTGCATCGTTCATGGTTAGCTTGGGTGATAACCATCTGATTCGGTTTTTAGTGTCTGATTACGGGATTACTTGGACGGAAATGCGGGATGACCGCGAATTAATGAAGCTAGAAGGTGCGGAAGCAATTAGCCAACTAGACGAACTGGCTAATCTTGTCAAGCAATCGATGCAAACTGATACAGGCTCTAAAACTCTTGCCAAGAAGTATTAGGCTTCTATGTCGATGGCAAATTAGAAATTGATTATCGATAACTGGTAATCGGTTTCTCCATTACCATTAAGTGATTGGCTCCTAGCTGGCCCATCGCAAGTTTTTTGTATCTACCAAAACCTCACAAACCGGATTTTGAGCCTTTAGCTAGAAGATGTTTTCCCAAAATCTAATCAAATGCGATAACTTCTCTACGAGATGCTGCGCCAAGCAAGATCCCTGTAGGGGTGAATACCGCAGCTCAAATCGCCGATGTTGGGTGTCACTAAAATCAGATGGTAAATCTGGGTAGTAGCAGCAATTATAATGTTAATTGCCATACACCTCAAGTCCATTGCCAATCAAAATAAAGGATGCCAATAGCATGGATGAGTAGCAGCAATTATAATGTTAACTGCCATACACTTAAAGCCCATTGCCAATTAAAATAAAGGGTGCCCAATAGTATGGATGATTAAAGTTACTAACTGTTGCTACGGGTGCATTGTGACTTAGAGACTTCCAGTTTCCAGTAATTAATGAGACTTGGGCTTGTCGTAAAGCTTCAGCTTTAGTCAAATTTTGGCGAGAAATTATACCATAAAAAGCGCTCATAAGTGCTTGTGTACCACCATCATCCACAGACCATAAAGAGGCGATCGCGGCTCTAGCGCCGGTTTGTTGCATTTGATAGCCAAACCCCAAAATTTCCTCACCGTTACCTAACTTGCCTCCCAAGCCGGTTTCACAGGCGCTTAATACTACCAAATCTACATTGGGTAGTGACCAAGTGGCGACATTTCTAAAATTAACGCGATCGCCATTCCCGAATAAAATAAACGAATCTTCTGGTTTTCCTACCACAAAGGCTGCATGAGTCGCTAAATGGACAATTGTATAATCATCCATTTGGGGTACAGCGACTCTGGGGGTAAAGGCATCATCTAAAAGCTTCTTAGTTTCAGGAATTGCAGCTGCTAAACTTTCCACCTCCTGCGTTGCAAAGGGTAATCCAGCGAAAGCAAGCTGTCGATTACCAACTTTGATTTGATAATTACCTTTAGTAAAAGCACCTGCTAAAACCCGCAAAGTAGATTGTTTTGGGCTATTTAAGTTAGTCAGACTAGCAGATGTAATGTGATTTACACTGAAGCGCTGCACTAGCCATTGTTTGCCATCATATAAAGCAGTTAAAGGAATGTAGCGTAACTGGTCATCTGGAGCATAAATCAGAGTCTGTGTACCTGATAGCTTCAGGTCTTTTTCTATGGGTTTAATTAGCCAGTCATACAATTGACGTGCAGGTGCTTTGATATTTCGACTGGGATTGATTAAAGCTTGGCGGAAAACAGCAATTGTTTGATGGAGGTCTTCGCGTTTGATCGCAACGGTGCGATGAATTGGTGGAGATTCAGGAGTTACCAAGACCAATTCCAAGCTATCTTTTAAAATCAGTGGATAGAGTAGTGCTGATTTTTGCGGCAATCGTGCCAAATTATCTCGAAGTTCGTTGAGATTCTCCAAATCTAAATTTTGCCGCCTAGCTGTACGGCTAATTTGCTCCACCTGTGCTTTCACCGCAGGACTATTGATAAATTCGTTAAATTCATCTAAGAGTTGCTGTTGATTTAAAACTAATTGCTCAATGCGTTGTTTCTGTTCGAGCGATCGCTGTTCGGGCTTAATTTTACGTAGTGTTGTCAGTTGTTTACCCAGCACAACAGCATTATCCACGCTTTGCTTCCACTTAGCATGAATTGGTTTTTCTGTTGCCGCTATATTAATACCTTTGACAGTACGTTGATTACCTGGCACATTCTGGAGATATTCTTCTAGTTCTTCAACTTTGAGTAAATCCATTGTCCTTTGTGCTTCAGCAACACGTTCTTGTTTAAGCAATCGTTCACCTAAAATGCGGTATGTCTGGCTAACTGTTATGTTATAAGCATCTGGTTGTCGCGCACTCAGTGCTGATGGATTCAGGCGAGCTTTCTCACGATTAATCAAACAATGCTTGTAAAAAAAAATTGCTAACTCTGGTTTGTTTTGGATATCGAATAAGTAACCTATATTACTGTAGGTTTTACCAAGTCGAACCAAATCCCCAAGTTCTTTATTAATTAATAGGGCTTGCTGATAGGATTGAAGTGCTTCGGGATATTTTTTTTGACTTTGGTAGATTCTGCCAATATTGTTGAATGTTACCGCTTCCCAAGAGCGCTCTCCAAGTTCTCTGCTAATGGCTAATGCTTTTTGCAATTTTTGCAACGCTTCTGTCGATTGACCTTGCCGAGATTCTTTGATAGCTTCTTCGTTGAGTCTGGCAATTTCTGAGAGTTGATTATTATTGGGTAAAGCTTGGGCTTTTTCTCCAGAGTCGTACCTTAACCTTGCATCTGGGTACGCCATCCCAAAACTTAGTAAACTAAGTAGAGTCAAAGCAACAACATTAACATACCGGAGATTAAGCCGCATAATAAAACACTCCCTATACTCGGAAGGTAAATATTAAATCAAGAAGCCCGACAACGCAATTAATTTTTATTGATTTGGAAAATTTATAGGTGCTGAGAAATTTGAAGATGTCAGAAGAAAAATCTAGCCAACCAAAACTACCTCCAACCAACGCCCTTGACAATCCATCAAGTCCTGAATTTGGGAATTGGTTTGAATATCTTGTGAGAGTCCAACCCCACCACACTGACTATGCTGGTATTGTCTGGCACGGTTCCTATATAGCTTGGATGGAAGAAGCGCGGATTGAATGCTTGCGATCTATAGGGGTTGAATTTGCTGATTTAGTAGCTATAGGTTGCGATTTACCCGTTGTAGAACTGTCGGTGCGCTATCACAGTTCTATTCAATTGGGTGTCACAGTGGTGGTAAAAACGCGCATGGCTGAGGTAACTGGCGTCCGAATCAATTGGGACTATGCCATTGTCTCCACTGATGGACAACAATTGTATGTCACTGCCAAGGTAACTTTAGTCGCTTTAGATCGCGAAAGAGGCAAGATTATGCGTCAGTTGCCGGCGAGTGTTAAGGATGCATTAGCCAAGATTTCAGCTTTCAATAATAAATGATCAACAAAATTTGTAAACACCTACTACAGAAACTTTGACGCAACTGGCATCAAAGCTAAAAATTTCATCATCTCATATTTTATACTTCAATACAGTTCAGTTAGCGCCAAAAAACTTAAACTGTGTAGGTTAGGTTGAGGAACGAAACCCAACATTTTCGGGGTTTTATTGGGTTAAGCAAAGCGCAACCCAACAAAGCAATTTTCTAAATCAAACTGTATTTTTTATACTTAAATTTTGCGATAATATTAAGTATACAGGATTCATATTTGATTTCTGAAAAAATTCAGTACAACTTAAAAAAGTTTCTTGCCTATTGCCTATTGCCTATTGCCTATTGCCTCTTGCCTATTGCCTCTTGCCTCTTACCTCCTACGCAAATAATTATGGCTACGCCACGCTGCACGAACAGAAATCAAAGCGGATTGCTATATATTTTTACTTACCAGTTTGGATCTGCGACAGATTTTGAGCGAACTGCGTTACGTAATGCCAAATATCTTGTGGAGTAATGCCAAAACTAATATTTAATAGAACAAGGATTGCTGCAAGAGTTAATGCACTGCTCAAGGTTGCTTTGACTAACTTCCACAATATTATGAAGACTATCCAAGCTACAATCAACGTAGCAATCATATATATTAATTCCTTAATAGTTGCCCTTATCTGAGAGTAGGTTTATTCAGAAAGGGTAAGTTTTTGTTTTGGTAATAATCACTGGTATAAAAGATGCTCAACCCGATTTTTAATATCCACTAAAATGGGATTTTTTGTGATAATTAGCCTGGGAATATTTTACCTAAAAATGAGATTATTATTTATGTGGTGCGCTGCTTTTTTTTGCAAAGTTTTTGTAAAGCTTTTTATTTTTTTGGATATAAATTATCAATATACATAAAACTAAGAGCTGATCGGGAAACTAACAATTTTCTTCAATAAAGTTAAATTTGTTAACTTTTTTGTAGTTTAGCGAGTAGATTTTCGCCATCAGGTGAAATGATTTCTATATTAATTGGATTAAAGACTGGGGATTAAAGATTGAGGACTATAGCAATCCGATCTGAGTTGTGATAAGTCTGAGTGATGACGAACCGCCCTTCGGGTGACGCTCAGTGACTCGCTACCGCTACGCTAACATCAGTCGCCTACAGCGCTGGTAAACTAAGTACGCCAAGGTAAAAGAGAATTCACAAGTCTCACGAATGATTTAGGAGTGCTATAGGCATCTAATTTCTAACCCTCAGTCCAATGTAAGTAGGTCGGCGTAAATAATGTTGGGATAAGGCAGGGGGCCACTTCGACTACGCGGAAATCGAGCGAAGTCGAGATTCAGTGACCGGGGGCAGGGGGCAGGGGGAGAAAGAGTTTGAGCCTTATTTATTTTTATTTACACAGTTTGGTTTTATTGCGCCGACTTACTTAAACGGAAGGTTTTTATCGCAGAGAAATTATCCGCGAGTGAGTTTCTAACTTTTCAGTCGATGTTAAAACTTCTTGCCTTGCCCATTGATCTGCTGCCAAAATGTCATCTAAAGAGGGGTTTGCACGGTTATCATTTTGATGGCGATCGCACACCCATTCGATACACCGAGGAATATCTAAAAAGCGAATTTTTTCATCTAAAAATAAAGCTACAGCTTGCTCATTGGCGGCATTTAACACGGCTGGCATCGAACCACCCGCTTTACCCACAGCATAAGCCAACTGCATACAAGGATACTTTTGGTGATCTGGTTCGCGGAAGGTTAAATTTCCAGCTTTGACTAAATCTAGTCGTTCCCAGTCGGTGTAGATGCGATCGGGCCAAGATAAAGCATACAGCAAGGGTAAGCGCATATCCGGCCAACCGAGTTGGGCTAAAACTGAAGTGTCTTGCAGTTCTATTAGCGAGTGAATGATGCTTTGGGGATGAATGACAATTTCGATATTGTCATAATCCAACCCAAACAGAAAGTGAGCCTCAATTACTTCCAGTCCTTTATTCATCAAAGTAGCAGAGTCTACTGTGATTTTCCGCCCCATCGACCAATTAGGATGCTTCAAGGCGTCAGCAACGGTTACATCTGCTAACTTTTCTACATCCCAGTCCCGGAAAGCTCCACCAGAGGCAGTGAGCAAGATTTTCCGCAAGCCTGCTTTTGGCACACCTTGGAGACATTGAAAAATTGCCGAATGTTCGGAATCGGCTGGGAGTAATTTTACACCGTGTTTTTCGACTAGGGGTAGAACCACAGGGGCCCCAGCAATCAGGGTTTCTTTGTTCGCTAAGGCAATATCTTTACCAGCTTCAATAGCTGCGATCGTGGGTAGCAAACCAGCACAACCAACGATCCCAGTGACAACCGTTTGAGCATCGCCGTAGCGAGCGACTTCTATCACTCCAGCCTCACCAGCCAGTAGAATCGGTTGGGGATCGAGGTCAATGATAGCTTCTTTGAGCGCTGGTAATTTATCTTCTGAGCAAATGGCTGCTATTTTCGGTCGAAATTGCCGAATTTGAGCAGCCAACATTGCAACATTGTTCCCAGCTGCCAATCCCACAATCCGAAACTGATCTGGGTACTGAGTGACAATATCTAAAGTTTGAGTACCAATAGAACCAGTGGAACCAACGAGAGTAATCGCTTTCACAATTGCTTAAGGATTTACAGACAACTCTCACTATAAATTGCTGGGGACTCTTTATTGAAGAAGAATTCAGAAGTCAGAATTCAGGAGTAAGAATCAATGTTCGTTGGGGATTCAGACCCACCACTACGAAAGTTGACCACCAAATTTTCAATTTGGTGGGGGTCTTAAACCCACTTATTCAGGAGTCAGGAGTCAGAATTCATACTGAATTCTGACTCCTGACTCCTGAATTCTATTTTGATAACAGCAATCACTATAATCGATACACTGACGACGGCGAGGAGAGACGCGGGGAGGGGAAGACGCAAGGACGCAAAGAAGGAAAATTTTCCTATTTCCTCGTCACCGCGCTAGCCCCAATCCGTTAATTTCAACTCGATAGACTGCTAGCCATAAAGTAATAAAGTTGCTTAATTTTCATATAACTAGACAAAAATTGTATTTATAAATAGTATATTTTTAAAGATAAAATCTAAAAAAATTGTCAAAAGTAACTAAATAGGAAATAATTTTGCTTAACTGGCAATCTGTCCAGTTTGTTAATGATGTTGTTGGAAAATTTAATATGCAAAATGTTATTCATAAATTGCTGTATTGCAGCTATATGTAAAGGATGCATAAAGGAGTTTGTTGAAGCACTCAAGCTTATGGTTAAAGTTCAGATAGTTATAAAAAAAGTTTTATGGAAAAATGATTTCCTGTTTCCAGCAGCAATATGGCTTGCTAGCCGAATATTCATTTGGACTGCTATGTTGCTGGTTGCGCCAAAGTTACCGTTACCAGCAGAAGAATTTTTGCCCAATTTTGGCTGGGGGGTTTTTGATGCCTGGGATAGTATGCATTATCGAGCGATCGCAACTTCAGGATATGAATTTGTAAATGATGGCAAACAGCATAATCTGGCCTTTTTTCCTTTATTTCCCTTAAGCATCTGGTTTTTGATGAAGTTGGGCTTACCGTTTGAATTGGCAGGCATCTTAGTCAACAACTTGGCATTTTTTGCAGCGCTTTACTGTTTGTACTTTTGGATCAAGGATCATTATGGCATCAATGCAGCGCACTGGGTAACTGCTGTGCTTTCTTTGTATCCATCTTCGATGTTTACGGGGGTGGTTTATACAGAGGGACTGTATTTGTTTTTGAGTACGGCGACTTTGCGGGCGTTCGATCAAAAGCAGTATGGTTGGACTGCCCTCTGGGGCGCAATGGCGACAGCAACACGTCCTACAGGTATGGCACTAATTCCAGCATTGGCGATCGCAGCGTGGAAAGAACGCCGACCGCCTATTGCCTACATAGCTGGTTTTACTACTGCTATTGGCATACTTCTATTCAGCTTGTATTGTGCGATTTATTTTGGCAACCCTTTAGCTTTTATCGAAGCACAACGGGGATGGCGACCAACTCTAGGATTTGATTGGCAGGGTTGGTTAAATATGTTTATGCAAATTGTCGTTGGCAGCAACAATTGGCAATTTGGTTGGGTTCAAAACTCTTCTGGTAGGATTCAAGACCCTTGGTATCTCTTGTTATTTGGCGTGATTTTTGCCAGTGGCTATCTTTTATGGCATTTCCGTCAACGTTTTAGTTCTGTAAAATTATTTTATGGTTTTTATGGTTTAATCTTATTTTTGTTGATTCTGGCAAGCGAACAGTGGATCAATAACTTCCTCAACTTGTTCATGGTCTTGGGTGGTGGCTATATGTTGTGGCGCTTACACAGGCAACTGACCACAGTTACAGTTATTTATGGCTTTTGTGGTATTGGTTTACTGTTAGCCTCTGGAGGCACTATCTCATTAAGCCGTCTTGCCTACGGTATTGTGCCTTTGAACATAGCAATTGGTGTGCTGCTATCTCGCCATCCTCGCCAAGGATATTTAATATTGGGCGCTTTTGTGACACTACTAGCCAAAATAGCTGTAGGATTTGCCCAAGAGCATTGGGTTGGTTAGAGGGTTCGCTCCATTATTGCTAAGAAATTGAATTTGAATTTCCTAATGAATGTATCCAATCAAACGAAGATAGCGATCGCTTCATTATTTCTAGGTGTAGGTGCCATCTCTTTTGGCTCTATTTTTATGAAATTGAGCGAAATTGAACTCAGCCCCAGTGCGACTGTATTTAATCGCTTTTGGCTTGCTAGCGTGGTCTTCTTGCTGTGGCATGGATACAAGGCAATCCGGCAGCGATTTTCTGGAGACAAACCTGTAGAACAGCAGCCCTACACCAGCCAGGATATTTTACTATTGCTAGGTGCTGGTATTCTTTGGGCTGCCACTTTAGTTTTGTTGGCTTGGTCGCTGACTGAAACTAGTGTTGCGATTTCTAGTGTGTTGCATAATCTCGCCCCCATATTTACTAGTTTAGGGGTGTGGCTTTTATTTCGTCAGCGTTTTGAGAACCAATTCCTGATGGGGATGGTCATCGCCCTTGGGGGAGCGATCGCCATTGAATTTGAAGAGTTGCAAATTGCCACAGACGAAGTTCAAGGAGGCTTGGCTGCCATCGTTTCGGCGGTTTTATTGAGTGCATACCTGCTGATCGTAGAAAAATTACGAACCAAATTTTCTCCAGCGACAATTCAATTGTGGATCTGTGCGATCGCGGCTTTAGTCATCTTACCCATACTTTTGTTCACTCAAGATCAGCTTTTCCCCTCTACAGTCAATGGATGGCTTTGGGTCATTTCTCTAGCCCTGATTTGCCAAGTTTTAGGTCATGGGCTTTTGACCTATAGCCTTGCCAAGTTTTCCTCTGTGGTTGTCTCTTTGGTGCATTTGTTAGAGCCAGTATTTAGCGGCATTTTCGCTCTGATAATTTTTTCGGAAACATTAACTTTCTCAAATTGGGTGGGTTTCGCTGTAGTTTTAATCGGTTTATACTTAGCCGTATCTAGCCAAGAGGCTGTTAATTTGCCGTTCCAAGAATCAGTCAAAAATATAATTAACACTTTCGTTCAAAGTATGACGTTCAAACTGTCATTACTAAAGCAACAATTCTCCGAAACACCAGCTTTATTAGGAACTGTTTCATTATTGTTTGCTCTAATTCCCATATCTTTAGCACCATCTCTAACCAAATTGTGTCAACAAGAAATTGGTGCAAATGCTGTAGTATTTCATCGCAGTTGGATTGCGACAGTTGTCTTTGGGTTGTGGAATGGACTTGAGGCTTTCCGCTACCAACAGTCTGTTCAAGAAGGCAGGGAGCAGGGGGCAGGGAACAGGGAGCAGGGGACAGGGGGCAGGAGGCAGGAGGCAGGAGGCAATATTACTCCTGCCTTGCTTGACAACCAATCTGTAGAAAAGAAGCCTTTTACAAGTCAAGAAGTGTGGCTATTGTTGGCAATGGGAACCTCTGCTGGAACCTATCTTTTATTATGGGCTTGGTCGCTGAGTCAAACTAGTGTTGCCAATGTGGCTTTACTGTCTAATTTGAACTCCTTATTTGTTGCTTTGGCAGGGTATTTGTTATTTGGTCGGCGTTTTGACAACAGATTTGTGATTGGTCTGATCGTTGCTTTGGGAGGAGCGATCGCATTTGAACTCAATAAGGTGCAATTTGCAACCGATCAAATATTAGGTGATGCATTAGCATTGTTAACTGCGGTTTTCATGGCTACGTGTATGCTGCTGATCGAACGACTCCGAACCAGATTTAGCACTGCAACTATCATGCTGTGGCGCTGTGGAGTGACAACAATGTTTCTACTACCAGTCCTCCCATTCCTCGAAAATAGACTATTCCCCTATTCTTGGACGGGTTGGTTTTTCATCATTTTCCAAGCTCTTTTTTGTCAAGTGTTGGGTCAGGGACTATTGGCTTATAGCCTCAGCAGAATCTCTTCAGGCGTTGTCGCTGTCACCCTTCTTCTAGAACCAGTCCTAGCTTCTATTTTTGCTTGGTTCATTTTTTCAGAACAAGTAGGTTTGTTTGATTGGGCGACTTTTGCTGTAGTTTTAGCAGGTATCTATTTAGCCCAATCTAGTCAATCAATTGTTCAAGTAACAAATGAAGGCTCATAGCAGTATGACAGGTAGTAAACATAGATAAGCTGTTCGATGTTTAATTTGTATAAGTAGGGTGAGCATCTTCCCCAAATTACAAAACTTTAATGAAATCAATACCAATTCAATTAATAATTGCAATATATCCTTTGGTAGAATGTTGCATTGCAACGTCTCTACATTATTTGGACACCGCAAACTGGAATAATGCAATTTATGATGAAAACTTCCAACAAAACATTATTAAATTTAGTGAAATCTCCGTTTAATAGGTTTTTCAACTCTTTCCCATTGCCTGTTCCTGGGTACTTGGCTATTGGCATTATCTTAGCAGTAGTGATTCGATTGGTTTGTGTTCCAAATAAATCGGTAGATTACAAGTTTTTTTTAGCGCGTTGGTATGATTTCATCGCATCTCATGGCGGATTTAGCGCTCTCAAATATAGTTTTTATGATTACACACCTTCCTACCTGTATTGGATTGCAATTTCTGCCACCCTGCTTTCGGGATTGCCGAAAATTTTTGCAATCAAGCTTTTTGCGATGACTGTTGATTTTCTTTGTGGCTTTTTAACTTACAAAATTGTCCGACTCAAATACCCAGAGGGTAATAAACCAATATTTGCTTTTTTGGCAGTTATATTGAGTCCGACTGTCATATATAATAGTGCCCTCTGGGGTCAATGTGATAGCATTTATACAACGGGATTGATTGCCTGTATTTACTTTTTATGTATTCAAAAAGAAATCCCCGCCTTACTCAGTTTTGGCGTGGGACTTTCTTTTAAGTTGCAAGCGATGTTTTTTGCACCTTTATTATTAGCTCTTTTGCTCAAAAAGAGAATTCATTGGTATTATTTACCATTAATTCCGGCGGTATATATAATTTTAGTTTTGCCATCGTGGTTGATGGGAAGACCGATACAAGAATTGCTATTAGTATACTTTAACCAAGCTAATAAATATAAAGAGTTGGCTAAAGGTGCGCCTAATTTTTATCAATGGATTCCTAATAATTTTTATAATATTGTTGTCCCGATAGGTCTAATGTTAACTGTATCTGCAATATTTTTATTAGCATACATTGTTTATAAAAGTAGATTAAAAATCACTCAAGATAGACTGATACACCTAGCCACAATCTCAGTTTTGTTTATGCCATATATTCTACCCAAAATGCACGAAAGATATTTTTATCCTGCCGATATCCTTTCGATTATCTTTGCCTTTTACTTTCCTCGATATTATTGGGTAGCTATAGTTGTGCAAATGGCATCATTTTTCAGCTATTTGGGAACTCCGATATTTATCAAGTTATTTTCGATACCTTTAGGTTTTGCTCTCTGGTTTGTGGTGCGAAAGTGCGATCTGATTTATCCAAAACTAAATTTTAGAGAGTATGTAACTAAAGCATAAATTGATTAAAATAAAAAAGTTAAATATCATACATATTTAACTTATGGTGAAATCAGTGTAAATTCTTTAGCTGATCCGATAATTTTACTACCAGTTAAATTGATTTGCTGCAAAGCCCCATTGTCTAACAGTAAATAAGATTTATTAGATAACATTTGTTGTAAATTTGGTACATTTGCAGGAGTTACTTTACAATCGCAGTAAAAGTTTAAACTGGGACGCGCATAAGCAAAAGAAGTATAAATTTGTGTTCCTGGTGAAACATTTGCCCGAATTAATTCTGCTACTGGTTGAACTGGAAAAGCCTCCTTTAATTCCCAAATCCATGATTGCGAACTCATCAACAGTGCTAAAACTAAGTACATCCCAGAAAATAAGACTGGAATAAAGTTGCGATCGCGTTGTCTAATTAACCAGACTACTGCACTCATGCTTATTGCCAAAACAATGCTCATGACTATTAAAAGAGGCTCTTTCTTTGCAAGAATAAAGTAAATACAACCTCCGAAACCAGCAATAGCAATAATAGCTAGAAATATTGTCAAAGTCCGCACCTTCAAATGACCGTACTGCCAAATTTCGCTAAGTTTAGCACCAATTGCCAAAGCTAAAAATGGATATACAGGCATAACATACCACGGGAGTTTAGTTCTCATTAAAGAGATACTTACTAAGTAAACAATTGTGCCAATAAGAATTAAGCGACCCCAAGTAGTATGACGTTTTTTCCAAGCTAGATAAAAACCTCCTGGTAAAAATAATAGCCAGGGAAAACTATACTTAATTAACTCAATTAAATAATACCAAGGTGGCCCACTATGACCTTCAACAGATTGTGTAAGGCGATCAAAGGTTTGTGCCTGAAAATTCACTTTGAAGAAACTTTCGCCATAATGTTGCCATTGAGCAACAAACCAAGCGATCGCAGGTGCATTTCCTAAAAATATTCCCACTAATAAATAGGGACTTGTTAACAAAGCAAACTGCCGATCTGCAATCAGGAATAAACCAGCGATCGCTCCTAGCGGTAAAACTAGCATCCCTTTCATGAGAGTGATTAACCCTAGACAAAATCCCACACCTAGAGCATACCGACGATTCTGGCGTGCTTTTAGCAAACAAAACAATAGCAGCAAGAAAAAGGTAATAGTTGCACCATCTAGCATTGCTAGCCTTCCGTGACGCACCACAGGCAACATCGTCAGGTAAACTAAAGCGCTAAACAAAGCTGGTAAACTTTGGTTAAAAAGCAAACATCCCACCAAGTAAAGCAAAGGCACTCCCAAAGCAGTTAACACTGCACCCGGTAGACGCGTTGTCAACTCATTCACGCCTGCGATCGAGTAAGTCCAAGCAATTAACAAGTGCATCAAGGGTGGCTTATTATGATAAGGTTCTCCTCCCAAGGTGGGGTAAAGCCAATGCATTGAACCAAGTGGGGCACGCCAAATTTCACGGGCAATCTGTGCCACAGTACCTTCATCCCAATCTCGTAAAGGGGAGTTTCCCAAAAATATCAGCCATAGAAATAGAGATATTATCAGTAGGCTAAATAACCATTCTTTTTCTCGGAATAGACGCATATCTAAAATCGGGATAATCATCTCAAACCTCCAGAATATCTCCACAAAAGCTTGCTTTTTATGGCATCATAGCAGCTTCTTAAACCAGTCTGATGCTATAGCGAAGTGTTGAGCAGCTTTTGCTGAAATAATAGATCCTTTGATATGATTTCATCATTTTTGAATAACAGATACAATTTATGACGAAAACTCCAGACAAGACATTATTAAAATTAGTGAAATCTTGGTTCAATAGGTTATTAAATTTTTTCCCATCCCCAATTTATGGATACTTAACTCTTGGAATTATTTTAGCAGTGGTGATTCGATTGGTTTGTGTTCCGAATCAATCGTCTGATTATAAATCTTTCTTAGCGCCTTGGTATGATTTCATCGCATCTCATGGCGGATTTAGCGCTCTCAAATACAGTTTTTATGATTACACACCTTCCTACCTGTATTGGATTGTAATTTCTGCTACCCTGCTGTCTGGATTGCCGAAAATTTTGGCAATCAAGCTTTTTGCGATGGCTGTTGATTTTCTTTGTGGCTTTTTGACTTACAAAATTGTCCGACTAAAATACCCAGAGGGTAATAAACCAATATTTGCTTTTTTGGCAGTTATATTAAGTCCGACTGTTATATACAATAGTGCCATCTGGGGGCAATGTGACAGTATCTATACAACAGGAATGATTGCCTGTATTTACTTTTTGTGTATTCAAAAAGAAATTCCCGCCTTACTCAGTTTTGGCGTGGGACTTTCTTTTAAGTTGCAAGCGATGTTTTTTGCACCTTTATTATTAACTCTTTTGCTCAAAAAGAGAATTCATTGGTATTATCTCCCATTAATTCCAGCAGTATATATAATTGCAGTTTTGCCGCCTTGGGTGATGGGAAGACCGATACAAGAATTACTATTAATCTACTTTAGCCAAGCTAATAAATACAAAGAATTGGCTAAAGGTGCGCCTAATCTTTATCAATGGATTCCTAATAATTTTTATAATATTGTTGTCCCGATAGGTCTAATGTTAACTGTATCTGCAATGTTTTTATTAGCATATATTGTTTATAAAAGTAAGCTAGAAATTACTCCAGACAGACTGATACACTTAGCTACTATCTCAGTTTTATTTATGCCATATATCTTGCCCAAAATGCACCAAAGATATTTTTATCCTGCTGATATTCTTTCAATTATCTTTGCCTTTTACTTCCCTCGATATTATTGGGTAGCTATAGTTGTGCAAATGGCATCATTTTTTAGTTACTTGGGAACTCCCATATTTATCAAGTTATTTTCATTACCTTTAGGTTTTGCTCTTTGGTTTGTTGTGCGAAAGTGCGATCTGATTTATCCAAAGCTACAAACTGGATTTAACTCGAATCTCAATCAAAAGTTTTAGTAAGGGCAACTAGAATTTAAATAAAAAAAAACTTGCCAAGAATGAATAATCTCAAAGCAATTATCGGCATTAGTACCTTAATTTTATTTATCTCCAGCAGCTTCCGACACGAGTTATTTAATTCATCTGGGGATTTAGCATTTTTCGACCAAAGTATTTATTTAATTAGTCAAGGAAAAACACCATTTTCTTCTGTACTTGGTTTTCATGTTTTAGCCGATCATGCTGCTTGGATTTTATATCCTTTGGCTTTATTGTACAAAATTTACCCTAGTGTTTATTGGCTGTTTGCAGTACAATCTGTTGCTTTAGCATTAGGCGCTTTACCTACATATTTTCTGGCGCTGCAAGCAGGTTTAAAAGAAAATTTAGCAGTTGCAATGGTGGCTGTATATCTACTGTATCCGGTGATATACAATAGCAATTTGTGTGATTTTCACCCAGATACGATCGCAGTCCCCGCACTTTTGTTTGCAGTTTTGACTGCGAGATCGAAAAAAATAGTTTGGTTTTGCGTCAGTATTCTTGTGGTATTGGGTTGTAAAGCTGTATTATCACTCACCGTAGTGGCTATGGGGATTTGGTTACTCTTGTTTGAAAAGCGACGTTTATATGGGGCGATCGCTATTATTAGTGGGACAATATGGTTTGTGATTGCTAACTCGATTATCATCCCTTATTTTGGTACTGAAACCGCGTTACTAAACCGTCATCTTTATCGCTATAGCTATTTAGGAAACTCCTTTTCCGAAATGGTAAAAATATTACTTTTTCAACCACAAATAATTTTAAAAAACCTTTTTTCAATTATCAACTTAGAATATTTATGTTTTTTATTCTTACCTGTATTTTGGAGTTTAAAACCACAATATCTCATCCCATTGATAAGTATAGTTCCTTGCATAGGACTAAATTTACTTGCAGATCATCCTTCGCAAAAAAATCTAGTTTTACATTACTCTTTACCAGCGATTCCATTTCTTATTTTAGTTTTAATTGCTAGCCTAGCAGCAGGTAAGGTTTGGCTAAAACAAAGACAAGCAATTATTTTGTGGTCTTTAGTTTGGTTTTTAGTTTTCGGTAAATTTGGTTTTTTTAGCTCAAAATATCTCCATAATCTGGACAATTTGGCAGCCACAAAAGAGGCGATCGCTTTAGTGAAGACTAAAGATAGCGTTTTAACTACAGATATAATTACTCCACATTTAACCCACAGACAGTTGATTAGTTTTAAATATAATCCTTCTCAAGATATTGCTGAATTGAATAAGTTTCATTATGTCTTGCTCAATGTTCGCCATCCAGGTTGGGCTGCAAGTTCAGAATCTCTTTCTAACTTAGTAAATATTTTGAAAAATCAGTCTAAATTTAAATTGGAATATCAACGAGATGATGTATATCTATTTGAAAAAACTATTAGTTAAGAATACTAATTTTGCTGAAACTGGCTCAATAACCAAGCTCCAACTTCAGATTGATTCATCTCACGGCCACGGCGTAAAGCTACCTTTAAAGTAAACATCGTCAAAGGCAATACCTGTGATTCGTGAATACGTTTACTACCCTGTTCTGCCATAGCATAAGCGATGATTTGGGCATTTTGAACATCTACTACCCAATATTCAGCAACACCTAACTCTTCATAGAGCGATCGCTTTGTACCCAAGTCATCCAACAAGGATGTTTTCGCAATCTCAATCACCAAATCCGGTACAGGATAGCGATCCAGGTTGACGATTCCTGTACCTGCTGGAATAGCTTGGGCGCGTTCTCTGAGGTAATACGCCACATCGGGCTGACAATCCTGAACACCAGTTTTACGAAAAGTGGTTGTATCTAAACCTGTAGCCAATATTTCTTTAAGTGCTGCAAATAGAGTTACCGCAAAAATAATTACAACATGGTCTTTACCATGATCGAAACTAACTGGTGGTATCTCCAGCCTCATGTGTCCTTTGTAGTAGTAACTCTTTGCCTTCTCGTTGAGCAAATTAGCGATCGCTTCCTCATACTCCTGCCAAGAAGCACAAATCCATGTATCTGTCGGTAACTGGGTCTGAGTTTCACTCATTGCCTAACCCTTATGCCAGTAAGCTATATCTCTTGTAACTCAAATTCTAAAGTTCTAGCTCAACCTTTTAACCTTTGAAGTGCAACCTTTGAGTTCTGAGGTTCTATGATGAGGCTTGGAAGGCGATCGCTCCTGCTTCAACTCACACTTGACAATTTCGCATTAGAGGGGTGAAGCCTGCTTGCACAAAATGTCTGTCATAGGCAAGCGCTTCAACAATAACCTGTTCCTCCATAATTTTGAATGACACGCAATCGGTTTGACTCCACTCTTTATCTGGTCTTTGCTCATAAAGCGTTAACGCAGCTTGAAATTGCACGCTAGTTTGCGGAATGATAGTTGTATTTGCGTGGCGATAGAGGCTCCTAATAAGACTGGTGGCTGCTTGTCGAAAGTACTCACCACGAGATGAAAAATCATTAAGTACTTCAGTTAAGACCATCTCACTGGTGACAATATGAGCAGGTTGTAAAGCTTTTGAGAGGTTTACCGCTTTGTTATGTAAATCATCATGAGGATTTAGCAATGCCACCCAGTACCCTGTATCTGCAAACACAACCCGCATCAATGTTTCCCTTGCTTCTGTTTTTGGTAGTAATCAAATCTCTTAGCTAAGTCTGTGGGTAGTTTTTGCCATTGTTCATCAGGGACTTGGGCAGAGATTTCAGCTACTAGTTCCCAAATAGGTACAGCATCAGGATCAAAGGAAAATTCGCTTAATTTGGATATCTCGCTGAACTTGATGGTAGTTGACAGGTTTTCAGAACCATCTGACGAAGATATCGGTGTATGTTCCGGTTGAAAATTTTGTTTTACCATTCTATTAATTTTACCTGCTTCTTCGATATCTGAGTCTGAAGATGAGGCTTGGAAGGCGATCGCTGCTGTAAAAAACTAAACTACAATTTACCCCCCTTTTGAAGCAGGATTTAGGGGAATCTTTAACGATTTTGGTTTTATACAAAGATGTGTGTACACCGTAGGATGCATTGGGGGGAAACAAGAAATCCAGTTCCCTCCCCAGTACTTACGGGGAGGGTTAGGGTCGGGTAATTCGACTTGTGACTAATTAGCCCTAATAGAATTAACCAAAATGTTGAATAATTGCCTCAGCAAATTCAGAACATTTTAAGGGTTCAACAGGCGGTTCTAGTAATCGGGCTAAATCGTAGGTGACTTGACTATTTGCGATCGCATCGCTTAAACCTTTCTTAATTAGGTCTGCGGCTTCTTGCCAACCCAAAAATTCCAGCATCATCACACCAGACAAAATTACTGAACCAGGATTAATCCGATCTAAGCCGGCGTGTTTGGGTGCAGTGCCGTGGGTAGCTTCAAATATGGCACTAGAATCACCAATATTTGCCCCTGGCCCCATTCCCAATCCACCAACAATAGCGGCGGCGGCATCAGACAAGTAATCGCCGTTCAAGTTCATCGTCGCCAAAATCGAATACTCATCCGGTCTGGTTTGGATTTGTTGAAAAATACTGTCAGCAATCCGGTCATTCACCAAAACTTTCTCTTTCCATTTGCCCTCGCCGTGGGTTGCCCAAATTGTGTTAAGAACAGTTTCAACTTCCTTGACAATTTGCGCTTTCTTCTCGTCAGTGAGACTATCAAACCCAGGATCAATCTGGCGGGCGTTTTCTTCTAAGGAAATATTGGGATTTTTCTCCTTGTTACTCAAAATCCAAGATTCCCGTTCGGTGACAGTTTCTTGGCGAAATTCGCTGGTTGCTAGTTCATAACCCCAATCGCGGAAAGCACCTTCGGTGTACTTCATGATGTTCCCCTTATGCACCAAAGTCACCTGCTGCTTGTTTTTGGGCAATAGCAAAGCGTGTTTGATGGCACGTCTAACTAGGCGCTGGGAACCCGTTTTGCTGATGGGTTTGATGCCAATCCCAGAATCCAGAGGAATGCGTTTTTTTCCGTGTTCTGGAGTTGCGGGGATCAGTTCTTCATTGAGAATTTTAATTAAGCGATCGCCGATTTCGCTACCTTGTCGCCACTCAATGCCTAAATAAATATCTTCTGTATTCTCCCGATAAACAATTACATCCAGCTTTTCGGGATTTTTGTGGGGTGAGGGTGTACCTGCATAGTAACGACAAGGACGCACGCAAGCATATAAGTCAAAAATTTGCCGCAGCGCTACATTTAAAGAACGAATTCCCCCCCCAACAGGAGTAGTCAGAGGCCCTTTAATAGCTACACCATATTCTTCAATTGCTGTTAGAGTGTCTTGAGGCAAATACTGATAAGTCCCGTATAAATCACAAGCTTCATCTCCAGCGTAAACCTTGAACCAGCTAATTTGACGCTGACCCTTGTATGCTTTGGCTACCGCCGCATCTAACACTTTTTGGGTAGCAGGCCAGATGTCTATACCTGTGCCGTCGCCACGAATAAAGGGGATAATTGGATTGTCCGGTACGATTGGTTCACCATTTTTGAAGGTGATTTTTGCTCCGGTTGCGGGGGGGGTAATCTTTTCGTACATCGTTCACACACTCCTAATCGATACGCTGCTATTCAAAAAACCTTATGTGGCAGGCTTGTATATTTTGCTATGTCTTTTGTTCCCCAAGCCATAAGGCACAGATTTTCCCCCTATTCCCCTTGTACATTATTTGGGGATTATGTGTGGGATTCAGTGAAGCGATCGCAATTTTGTACGATCAAAAATAGTAAACTACTTTTCGCTATCAGTGTTTCACTTTAGAAAATGCCCGATAGCTTACCGCTCTTTCACTGACCGTTAACACAAGAATGGCATGACAGACCCAATGATTTTATCAGGCCCTGCAAATGACATCGACTCCCTCCGACAACCGTTA
Organism: Nostoc sp. DedQUE02; assembly: GCF_034531035.1. Taxonomy (NCBI): domain Bacteria; kingdom Bacillati; phylum Cyanobacteriota; class Cyanophyceae; order Nostocales; family Nostocaceae; genus Nostoc; species Nostoc sp. DedQUE02. The sequence goes on from NZ_JAVRBY020000003.1 coordinate 79,913, forward strand.
ATCGCTGGGTCTGAAAAAGTCCAACAGCAGATAATCCCACAGTTAGCTGAGTTGGGTAATGAGGGATTAGACGTGTTGATGGACTTTTTACTGAAACGGCGCGAAAACCCAGCGACTTGGATTGATGGCAAAGCTTACCAAGTCCTCTATAACTCTGATGCACCTCAAGCCAAAGAATTTTTGCGCTCCTGTTTTCCTGAAGGAATTGTACCTCTAAAATCAGAGTGCGGGATTAACTACAATTCTTTGCAACAGCTACTAGCTGTGCAAGACTTCCAAGCAGCCGATCGCGTCACCATCGAAAAAATGTGCGAACTGTCAGGGCCAACGGCTGTACAACGAAAATGGTTGTACTTTACTGAGGTAGAAAATATCTCGGTTGTTGACTTGCAAACCATCAACAACCTCTGGTTAATCCACTCCGAAGGTAAATTTGGCTTTTCAGTGCAGCGAGAAATCTGGTTAAGTTTGGGTAAAAATTGGGAAAATTTCTGGCCGAAAATTGGCTGGAAAGCAGGTAATAACTGGACGCGATACCCTAACGAGTTTACCTGGGATTTGAGTGCGCCTAGAGGTCACTTACCCCTTTCTAATCAACTTCGGGGGGTAAGAGTCTTTGCTTCTTTACTTTCTCACCCAGCTTGGTCGAAGAATCCAGAAAAATGATTTTGAGCCTACGGACAAACAGATTATGATCGATTCCACCAACCGAGAATTCTACGTCATCATTGAACGGGATGAAGATGGCTACTATGTTGGAGAAGTTCCTCAGCTAAAAGCCTGTTACAGTCAGGGAGAAACAATTGATGAGTTGATGGCTAATATGAGAGAAGTAATTGAACTTTGCTTAGAAACAAAAAGTGATGAAGAAATACCAGAATTTATAGGTATTCAAAAGGTAGTAATTTAATGCCAAAATTACCAGTTTTAACAGGTAAAAAAGTTATTCACACTCTTGAAAAAATAGGTTTTCAGGCGGTACGTCAAAAAGGCTCTCATGTACAAATGCAACATGAAGATGGGCGGTTAGTAACTATTCCTGTTCATGCTGGTAAAACAATAGGTAAAGGATTACTACGCAAAATACTACGCGATATTGAACTTACAAGGGAAGAGTTTATAGAATTGCTGGAATAATAGAGTTGGGAAGTTTTCCACTAATTCCAAATCCACAATCTTAAATTAGATAATGGCAAACGTTCGTCTAGAAGATATTAAGCGTAGATTCAATAACGTCACCGCGATCGAGGATATTACCTTTGAAATTCCTGATGGCGAGTTTTGGGTTTTAGTTGGGCCATCGGGTTGTGGTAAGTCTACAATTTTGCGAACGATCGCTGGTTTAGAAACCGCTACATCGGGCAAACTCTTTATTGGTGATCGCTTGGTGAATAATATTCCAGCCAGACAACGCGATGTGGCGATGGTGTTCCAAAACTACGCTCTATATCCTCACATGAGCGTGGCGGAAAACATCGCCTTTGGGTTGCAAATGCGAAAGGTTGACCGGAAAATCATTCAAGAACGAGTGACGAATGTGGCGCGATCGCTTTCTCTGGATCATTTGCTAGATCGTAAACCCAAACAACTTTCTGGGGGACAGCAACAAAGAGTAGCATTAGGGAGAGCGATCGCACGTGAACCGCAAGTGTTTTTACTCGATGAACCTTTATCTAATTTAGATGCCCAATTGCGCGATGATACCAGGGCAGAATTGAAACAGCTACATCAAGAGTTAGGCATTACAACTATTTACGTCACTCACGATCAAGTTGAAGCCATGACTTTGGCTGATAAAATTGTCGTGCTAAATCGTGGGCGGATTCAACAAATTGGCGATCCCCAAACTATTTATGCAAATCCTGCTAATCAGATGGTGGCAAGTTTTTTAGGTAGTCCACCGATGAATATTTTGCCTGCAATCTATGAAAATAATGGTTTTGATGTCAGTGGGCAATTATTAACAATTCCAGCAGTTGTGAAAGAAAAATTACAGTTGCGTCAGGGACACAGTTATGATTTGGGGATTCGTCCAGAGCATATTTTTATTAACGAACCGCTAAATCGCCTTCACGTTAGCGTCTCTGAAAGAGAAGCCTCTCGAACAGAAGCGTCTCGCAGAGAAGAATGCCAAGAAGTAAATGAGGGTCAGCTGATTGTAGAAGTTAAAGTAGTGGAACCTTTGGGAAGGGAAACTTTGATTCGTGCTGGTTTACCAGGTTCGGCGGTGGTGTTGAATATTCAGGTAGGCTCTGATGTGCGTCTTCGTCGAGGCGATCGCCTTTCTCTAGAGATCGATTTAAATCAGTTGTTTGTATTTGATCCCAAAACTGGGGACAGAATCTTATAAGCGCTTCGGAGTGTAAAATATAATTGTTTTGTGTGCGATCACTGTGACGGGGTGTCGGGGCAATCGCTGTAGTTCGTGGTGAGGGATAGGTTAGCGATCGCATCCAGAATCATCACTACACCGCCGTTAATCCAATTTTTGACCGTAACTCTGACCTTGCCCTTGCGTCGTGCGATGCCTGCGGCGGGCGTAGCCATCGCGGTCATTTGTTAACCCAATAGCGAAAATTTGCTGTATCTCTTGCTGAGTAAGAACCTTGGCGCGTCCATGCCGATTTACTTTCACCTTTGACCGCTACACCCCGTTAACTCTTAATTTTCAGGTTACAGCAGTGAGAAGTGTTTATATCCATAATCAGGATTAAATAATGATTCAATCACTACAAAAACTATTTACATTTGATGAATATTTAGAGTTTTTAGAAACACAACCGGGAAACATTCGTTATGAATTACACGATGGAAATATTATTCAAATGCCGCCACCATCAGGTAAACACGAGCAAATAGTAGCTTTTTTAACAATGATGTTAGGGTATGAGTGTCTTCGTCTTAAACTTTATTACGGCATACCTAAAACCGCCACAGTGAAGCCAGAAAATAAAATGTCAGGGTACTATCCTGATGTTTTATTAATGAATTTTTCTAACTTGGGTAATGAACCATTATGGGAGAAACAATCTATCCTTAGTAAACCAGCTTCAATTCCATTAGTGATTGAAGTAGTCAGTACTAACTGGAGAGATGATTATCATAAAAAGTTTGCTGACTATGAAGAAATGGGTATTCAAGAATATTGGATTGTGGATTATGCTGCTTTGGGTAGCAAAGAATTGATAGGCGACCCCAAACAGCCAATAATCACAATTTACTCTTTAAGTGATGAGGGTGAATATCGTGGGAAACAGTTTAGAGGAGACGACCGTATAGAGTCGCCAACATTTCCAGATTTAAATCTAACTGTTGAACAAATTTTTTCAGTGCGTTATTGATGAATTAGACCGTAACCGCCGCAAGTCTTCAATCACTGGGATTGATCGAGTAGCTAGCTTCCATTTAGTGTTTGACTTCCTAATAATCAGCCGTCGTCTAACGATACCCTTGGGTGTGTAAATGTCTTCAGTCAGCAGGGTACAGGCTTTGCGGATTCTTGCAGCACTGAACAGGCACACACTAAATATTGTGCGAGCGCGGTTGTTGTCTAAGCCGTTCTCTTGTGGCGACGGGATTTATTTTTTGGTGCTTGGGTGCGAACCTATGATTAGTTGTAAAAAGATAATTTAAGTAAAAATACATAATGTTTTGAATATTAGTACTTAATATTACAAGTCTTGTAAATAGTTTCTTAAACTGCCAGAAATAATCGCTAAATTCTAACTTTTTGTAGCCAGAATCTAAGAAAATAAAAACTGCAATAGAGACTTCATGGATTAGCTGCAAAAACTTATATGACTATTAATCGACGCCATTTCTTGTTTTTACTTACATCAGGTGCTGGTGCTTTTGCATTAGACGCTTGTGCATTGGCAGAGAAATCTCCTGAGAGAAACACTGCAATTTCAGAAACGACACCAAACACAACAGCAAATACAACACCAAATAAAGCAGGTGCTATCCAACTACCACCTTTACCTTACGCCTACGAAGGACTTGAACCACACATCGATGCTAAAACGATGCAATTTCACCACGATAAACACCACGCAACTTATGTAAAAAACCTGAATGCAGCGTTAGATAAACACCCAGAACTCAAAGGTAAAACTATTGAAGAACTGTTGCGGAAACTTGACAGTGTACCACAAGATATTCGCAAAACAGTACGCAATAATGGCGGCGGTCATGTGAACCACTCAATGTTCTGGGAAATTATGAAGCCGAAAGGTGGAGGAGAACCAACAGGAAATATAGCTTCTGCAATTAATCAAAGTTTTGGCAGTTTTGCAGCGTTCAAAAAGCAGTTTAACGAAGCTGGTGCTGGTCGTTTTGGTAGTGGTTGGGTTTGGCTAGTGCGTAACAAAAATGGCAAGTTGGAAGTGACAACTACAGCTAACCAAGATAGTCCCTTAAGTGCAGGTAAATATCCCATCCTGGGTAATGACGTATGGGAACATGCATATTATCTGAATTACCAAAATCGCCGCGCCGATTATTTAGATGCTTGGTGGAACGTGGTTAATTGGGATGAGATTAACAAGCGATTTGCAGCAGCAAGTAAATTTGCTTAACTATTGAGATGTTAATATTCTACCCCTATCAAAGTAATTCGTAATTACAACCAGTAGAAGCTTGCACTTTTTCTAATTACGAATTAGTCAAAGGGGCTTTTGAGTAGGTACACCAATAGCACGGGGAAACTGAACTGGTGTGGTGGCTACCTTACGCAAATAAATACAGTGCCGGATGCTGTGACTCAAGGGTGTTGTAAATTGTTCGATTGATTCAATAACGCCACCCAACAGTTTCACAGCATTCTGCAAAGCTGTTGTTTCATCCTCAGTCCAATTACCGCGATAAATTATGGCTAAACCTCCGTGTTTGAGCAGTGGTAAAGTATATTCTGCACACACAGAGGCAGCCCCTACAGCTCGGATCAATGCAATATCGTAAGCTAGTCGGTATTGCGGGTGCTGACCAATTTCTTCAGCCCTACCAACAAGAGTTTTGCCATTAGTAAGAGTAAGTTCAGTTAATAAATTGTCGAGAAAAATAATTTTTTTCCGAGTGGAATCGAGAAGAGTAATTGTGCAATTAGGTACAGTAATTGCCACTGGAATACCTGGAAAACCTGCACCTGTACCAATATCAATGAGAGCAGGAGAAACAAGAGAGAAATTTGCTGATAACAGGGGTGCAATTCCTCGCAGAGAATCCCAGAGATGTTTTTCCCAAAACTCTTGGGGGTCAACAATCCGAGTTAAATTGAGTTGGCGATTACCTTCTAGGATTAACTCATAAAGCTTTTGAAATTGCGCTTGCTGTTGGACAGTTGGTTGCCAATTGAGAGTTTGCTGCCAGATTTCTGCCATCTCAGGCAATAGATTTGTCATTTGTCATTTGTCATTTGTCATTTGTCATTTGTCATTGGTTATTCTCCCCCTGCCTCCCCTGCTCCCCCTGCCCCCTCCAGCCGAACTTCTAGAGTTACAGATCCTCTTTCTGGCGTAAA